>DATDTQ010000073.1:0-7689 GCA_035290765.1 Candidatus Peribacteraceae bacterium | reverse complement strand
TCAGAAAATCAGTCACGAGATGTGGCGACAACTCGTGACTGATTTTCTGACAAGATCACCACGGCCGCTCATCACCATTCTCGGCCAAACGGCGAGCGGGAAAACCGGGTTATCAATCGAAATAGCCCAAGCGATTGGTCCGCGCGCCGAAATCATCAATGCTGATTCACGCCAGCTCTACCGTTACCTCGATATTGGAACGGCGAAGATCACCGAAGCGGAAATGCAGGGCATTCCGCATCATTTACTCGACGTCAAAGACCCCAAGGAAGAAGTCACGGTCGGTTGGTATCAGCGGGAGGCCCGGGCGTTGATCGATCGACTTCATAGTGAAGGGAAAGTTCCGCTGCTCGTCGGCGGCTCGATGCTGTACCTTAGTAGCATCATTGATGACCTTTCCCTCGCGCCAGCGGGCGATTTGAAATTACGGAAGCGACTCGAGTCTGAATACGATCTGGATGCCGGCCTCTCCTTATATAAGCGCCTCCAAGAGATTGATCCGGAAACGGCGGCCGGCATTCCGGTCCAAAACAAACCCTACGTGGTTCGGGCGGTGGAAATTTTTGAATTGACGCAGCAACCGAAGTCAAAAGCCGTCCCCTTGGTAGAACTTCGCCAAAGTAAGCCACAGGATGATCATTTGATCCTTGGGCTGAAGTGGCCGCGCCCTGTCATCCACGAGCAAATTAATCTCCGGACCAAGCACATGATGGAGCGCGGCTGGATTGATGAAGTACAAGGTCTGCTCGACCGAGGATATGGACCGCAGGATCCGGGCCTGAAGAGCCACGGTTACCGCGAGATTGTTCGTTATCTTGTCGGACGGCTGCCTATGACTATTCCTGAGCTGACCGAACAAATTGCCGCCAAAACGCGGCAATACGCGCGCCGCCAAGACACGTGGTGGAAAGGAGACAAACGGATCAATTGGCTTTCAACCTGAATCCAGCTAGTGGGTCGCGTACATAGCGCACTTCGATTCTTTTCTGCTGTTCAGTTGGCAATGCCTTGATTAATTGCTCAAGCTTTGCCAAGGAAGGAGCGGCAGCACGAGTTTCTCTTTGGAGTCTTGTTTCTCCCTCTTCTTCAGTTTCGTCTTCGAGGTATGCCACAAACCGGTCGGGAAATTTTTCTTGCAATACGTAATCATGCACTAAGCGATCAGTCTCCTTTTTCGGGATAACGTTGCCGAACATCACGCGGAGATCTTTCACTGCACCGTCGATTGCCATTCGAAACGCCGTCGATTCCTGGCCAAGGATTTCCACGCCTTGTTTGTAGAGTCGGTCTGCTAGTTCCTGATCAGCCGGTGATGCAATGCTGGTTCCCATAAGTTGAGATTAAATAGTAAACTTTTTTGGCCACTCCTTCTCGTTGGTTTTTCGGTTGGCCTCTTCATTCACTTTCCGAAATCTCTCTTCGTCGGACCGGATTAACTCATTGCGGGCAGTTCTTGATTGCTCAAGAGCCCGCGCACGGGCCTGTTCGTAGGTCATTCCTTTCTCTAAGCCTTCGGGAGGCGTGGGATTTATCATCGCTGACGCATTAGAGCTTCCTCACAAACTTGTTTGATGAGAGCTCGGGCTTGCTCTAACGAAAGACCCCCGAGGTCTTCTGGACTCGGTTCAATAACATCAATTTCGATTTCTGGCTCGCCGTTAACAATAACTTCTGAAGCCACGGAAAGAGTGTAATACAAATGGCTGCCCGCGGAAATAGCCATTAGAATATTACCCCATGCCCAAAGTCGCTTCGCCATCTACTGCCAATGCGCCGCTGGCATACCGTTTACGGCCACGCAGCCTCGATGAATATGTGGGTCAGGAGCACATGCTTGCGCCCGGCACGGGGCTTCGGGCGGCGATTGAGAGCGACACCCTGCAGTCAGTCATTTTAGCCGGACCGCCGGGCACCGGGAAAACGGCGCTGGCGCACGTCATCGCGCGCACGACGAATGCGGAGTTTACCCAAATTAATGCGGTACTTAGTGGGGTGAAGGAACTGAAGGAAGTATGTGCGCAAGCGGAGCAAACCTTGACATCACTCAAGCAACGAACAGTTCTCTTTATTGATGAAATTCACCGGTTCAATAAAGCGCAGCAAGACGCGCTGCTCCCGTACGTTGAGCAAGGGACTGTCATTTTGATCGGTGCGACGACGGAGAATCCGTACTTTGAGGTCAATGCGGCGCTCGTCTCGCGGTCGCAGGTGTACTTGCTCCAACCACTCAAACCTGAGCATCTCGAAACAATTCTCCGCCGTGCGCTCGTCGATGAGCGTGGCTACAAAGGGAAGGTGAAGATGAGTGATGAAGCCATCACGCATCTCGCGCAAATCGCTAACGGCGATGCGCGAATTGCGCTCAATGCTTTGGAACTTTCGGTCATGACACTTGGGAAGACAATTTCGCTCGAGAAAGCGCAGCAGCTCTTCAAGGAACGCAGTAAACGCTACGACAAGAAAGGCGAGGATCACTATAACGTCGTTTCAGCCTTCATTAAAAGCATGCGCGGCTCCGACCCCGACGCGGCGCTGCTCTGGCTGTTTACCATGATCGAAGCCGGTGAAGCCCCGCGGTTTGTCTTTCGCCGCCTGGCGATCTTTGCGAGCGAAGACATTGGCAACGCGGATCCACGCGCTCTGCAAATGGTGATGGCCGCGTGGCAGGCGTTTGAGTTTGTCGGTTTACCCGAAGGCGAATTCTTTTTGGCGCATGCCTGCGTGTACCTCGCGCAAGCGCCCAAAAGCAACGCGGTGACGCGGGCGATGGGTGAAACCAAAGAAACGATCCGCAAAGCGCCGACGCTCGAGGTCCCCAATCATCTGCGCAATGCGCCCATCAAAGGTATGAAAGAGCAGGGCTACCATGTCGGATACGAGTACCCGCATAACACGCCGGAAGGCGTGGTGACCGCGAACTATTTTCCAATTGGTATGGAGCCGAAAAATTTCTATGAACCGACTGACCGCGGCTTTGAGGCGGAAGTGCGAAAACGGCTTGAACAAGTTCGCAAGATTCTTCGATCACAAAAGCGTTAGCAACGGATGCAATTGTAGGTGTGTTTAAAGAATGATTTACTAAATATAGTGTCTCCGTCAAAAACAATGAAAGGGGTTGGTCTGCTCTGTTTTGCTTTTCTGACCTCGTGCATCGCCTCAACTCCAGATAATCAAGTGGAAAGTCTGAGCTCAATAGGTTCTTCTTCAGAAGCAGTATCTACTTCTTCAGCATCTTCAGGTTTTGGCCGCAATGAATGGGGAGATTATGGTGGAGTTGTTACGGTCCGGGGATACGCAGAAACTTATGAGCGATGTCTGAATTGGATGGAATCGATTGGTGAAAACTGTCAGAAAACTGAGTACATTTTTTTCAAAATAATCGAAGCTGATCAGGCATCAATGTTTGATTATATTAAAGCTGAGCAAGGGAATTCCTTTGTGGCCGATCAAGCAGTGGGTCTTGGCTGCTCTGCTGACGGTGTCATTTCCTATTGGAATGCGGCGGGTGCAAACCCGATAGTACAACACGAAATTCCCACTGAAGAAACTGTTCGCATTCTTAGATCAAGTGCGGAAGATATGATTACTCTTCGACTGAAACGAAATCCACCCAATGATGGTATGGGCGCACCAGCTTGCTATTCCCATTTTGAGTCTATCGAAGTTGTGAACTAGAAAGGAACACCCTCCGGGAAAAACATCTGTTCAACGGCCAACGCTTCGTCGCGCCAGCGTCGTGAGTTTTCGGATTCCTGGCCGTTGCTATACCGCAGATTAAAATCCGCAAAACGTTCATGAACAGAAACAACAGTATCACCGGCCAGCCGCTTGTCTGCGTAGTATAAAAGGTATTGCTCGATGGTGGCGTCGGCTTCGGGCGAGACGCGAGCGCCGTGTGTGCGGACGATGCGGGCAATCGCCGGAAAACCTTTCTCGGTGAGAAAGCGACTGACTGCTTCTTCATGGCCTTCGCCATAATGGTTTCGCACGCCTTCCCAAAGCGTAGTTTGCTGCTTTATGTAGGTTGAACCTTCCGGTCCGGCGCCGAGGCGGAAATCGACAAACCGGAGTAAGTCGTGGGCCAACGCTGCCGCCCGGAGCGCTTGCGGTCGAACCATTTCACCACGCTTCAGTAAGATTTCAGAGAGGTGAAGAGCAAAGGCCGCGACTGCATTACAGTGTTTGATGACGTTCTCCGGTAACTGAAACTCTTTCTGCCAGGCAGCGATCGTTTGATCATCCGGGAATGCGACATCCAAAAATTCCGCGTTCAAGCGGCGACCGTCGCCTTCTTCTTGAAAACGAAGATGAATGCCAGGTTGCTTACTTGCGGTTTCATCTAATCGCTCGGACCACTCAATGCAACGCAGGCCAGCGTGATCATCACTCTGTGACAGAAGTTCCCGGGCTTGTTTTGGTACTAAACGATAGAGATCGAGGTGAATCGCTTCCGTAAAACGCTCAATGCGGTACCGCTGCTCCAAGGCGTACGTTGGACTGGTGACTACATCGGCACTCCCGAGTGCCTGGAGGAACGCCCGCACGAATGTCGTTTTACCGGTACCGAGCTCTCCAGACAGGTAACAATCAAGCGGTTTACTATAGAGACTTCGTGCTAGCGAAGCGCCGCAACGCTGCGTCATTTCGGCTCTGGGCAGGTGAATAATGCAGGAATCGGAGGATTGCATTAATTCGAGAAAAGTGATATAATATCAATTGAACACTAAGACCCAAATCTTCTCTATGCGAGGCCAAAAAGTCAACATTCGTATCCAGCGTACACCGCTTCACCGGGTGACGGAACCGTCCCCCTGGCAGTTTTTGCGACAACGCTCGTCCTTCTGGTTTGCCACGATCACCATTTTTGCCTTTGTGATAGGCAACATGCTCGGGCAGCACGGCTGGCATACTTTCTGGGCTTCGGTCATTGGCCGTGAGGAAATTGTGTATGACGGTGTAGTCACACCGATTGCTCTCGTCCCAGATTACGTGAAGTGGGCGCGCTACGGCGGTGACCCGCATCTCCATACCTTTAAACAAGTTCCCCAAGACGCGCTGGTCCCGCTGCCTCCTTATAATGCGGCGCAGCAAAACGATCCGGACTATGTTTCTCCACATGGACAAATTTATTCCGTTGGTCACCTGGGTTCGTATACCGACGGTGGCGACCACGATGGCGCTCACGTCGGGGTGGATATTCGAGTGCCGGTTGGCACGCCGGTCCGGGCGATTGCCAACGGCATCGTGCGTGATGTGCGTGATGATGCCGGTGGTTTTGGCATTCTGGTGGTCATTGAGCACCCGAATGTGCCCGATCCAAAAAATCCGAAAACGACGACAAGCCTCTTCTCTATCTACGCGCACTTAAGTGCAACACTCATTGCCGTGGGTGACGTTGTGAGCAAAGGCGAACAAATTGCGCTCTCGGGCCAGACAGGATTTGCCAGCGGACCGCACCTTCATTTCCAAATTGATAACGCCAAGGCCCCGTGGCATCCGTACTGGCCGTTCTCAACATCCGAGGCGCGCTCGGCCGGTATGAGTTTTACGCAAGCAATCAATGCCGGCTTACATAGCGAGCGGGGCCAAGAATATACGGTCAGCCCGCTGCTCTACGTGCAAGCGGGCTACGAACCGCGCGCGGTTATCGCGCAGACGAAAACCGTCAAACCGCGGCGACTTTCGCTCGCCGAACGTGCGGCGGCGCGCCGCGAGGAGCGAAAGCAGCGTGTAGCGATGCGAGTGGCTTCACGCAGCACAGAAACCCACTCAGCGCCAACGCCGAAGCCGGCGGAAATCTTTGTGGTGCAGCAGGAGCGTGTAGCCACGGCTGACCCTTCACCCATCCTCACTCTGCCCGCCGGCAGCGTCGCAACGGTGGAAATTCGCCACGACGGAGAGTTCGCCGGACGCGACTGGGAAAACGTGAACATTACCTTGCTTGATGTTCAAGGCAATACCGTTCTGAATCCGAATCTTGGGAAGGGACTCTACCTGCGTACAGCGTATGGCCAAGCTGAATTCGATCCGCCGGTACTGAAAGAAGAACATTTCAAAAGCGGGCAAGCAACCGTCAAGGTGCTGCCGTTTGGGCGCCGGACTGTGGTTATTGAAGTCCAGCCGCTGAAGGCTCTGAGCAAGCCGATGGAGTACCGGCCGTAAACCCGCCGATCCTTGCGTGTGAGATTTGCGGTTGTAGTAAGCTTTGGGAGTTCCCACGTTCTTTAAATTCACCGGTCGAAAGACCAGAAATGGCAAGACAATGACAAGTTCTCTCCGTTCTCGTTTTCAGAAAGGTATCAGCATGATCGTGCTTGTCACGTTCATCGTTGTTCACCTGGTTCCGATCTCCGCAGCGCCTACGACATTTACCTGGGAAGGTTTAGTCGTATGCCTAGTACTATTCGTCATGACTGGCATGGGCGTGACGGTTGGCTACCATCGCTTGATCACCCACGGAAGTTTTGAAACCTACCGTGCGATTTACTACGGTTTGACAATGCTGGGCTTACTCTCAGGTGAAGGCCCCGCAACAATTTGGGTGCCCTGGCATCGAAAGCATCACAAGTTTTCTGACAAGGAGGGTGATCCTCATTCGCCCACGGAAGGCGGCTTTTGGGCTCACATGTTGTGGATGCTTCCGTGGCGCAGCAATGAAGAATTAGCTGCAACGATACGTCGCTATGGAAAAGATCTGACCGAAGACCCAATTATGATGTGGATCAGCAGATACTACTTTCGTTGGCATATACTGCTGATAGTGTTTCTAGCCGCACTTGGCGCGATGTATGGCGGGTGGCACATGGCGAAATCGTTTGTTGTATGGGGCTACTTTGTTCGAATGGTTTTGGTTCTCCATATTACGTGGGCTGTTAATTCAGCCACTCATTTGTGGGGTTATCGAAACTATAAAACGCCCGATGACAGCCGTAACTTGTGGTGGGTGGGATTGCTTGCCTTCGGTGAAGGTTGGCACAACAACCATCATGCGTACCAACGGTCTGCGCGACATGGACATCGTTGGTGGGAAATTGATCTCTCGTACTACGCCATCTGGTTTATGGAAAAAATCGGGTTGGCTTGGAATGTCCAAAGGCCACCTAGTATGTAGTTAGTGGGAACATGAGCAGCCTCGTTGGTTGCTCGAAACTTGAAGCGGCTCCCTCTCTCGAGGCGAGCCGTTTTTATGTGCTTCGCTTTGGACTTGAATACCACTGCAGTCCGAGCATGATCAGAAGCAGCAAAACGGCTGCCAGGAGTTTTTGAAATGTTGAAAGATACAGTGCTGTAACCCCGAAGACGGAGCCCAGTCCGGCGGTCAGTAGAATTATCTGCTGCGGCTGCCAGCCTTTGGCGAGCAGACGATGATGAAGGTGTTCATCTTTCGTATTGCCGCGAAACGGGGAAGCGCCTTTGGCCAGACGACGTGTAACGACGATCACACTATCGATGAGCGGCACGCCGAGCACCAAAAACGCCGTGGCCACTTTGCCACCGGCGTAAATCGTCAGGACACCAAGCATGAGGCCAAAGAACATCGCGCCCGTGTCGCCCATGAGCACACGGTTGGGTGGAAAATCAAAGAGCAAACAGGCGGCACTCAGACCGGCGAGCAAAAACGCCAACTCTGATAAGTTGGCTTGCAGCGCAGCGTCGGGCACATCGACTGAGAGGTTGCGCGCTAAAAAA
>DATDTQ010000072.1:0-6269 GCA_035290765.1 Candidatus Peribacteraceae bacterium | reverse complement strand
TGATTGGGGCAAAAGTAGCGACCACGCTCCAACAATGGGGCACGGACATTCAGCGGAAAGCGAACCAGGAACTGGGCGAATCCCCGCTTACCGCCTTCATCGTCGGCCTGACGATGGGACTCGTCTGGGTACCGTGCGCCGGACCGGCGCTCGGCTTCGCCTTTACGCTCGTCCGCGACGAACCAGGGCTGCGCGCGCTGCTTTTGCTCACTGCCTACGGCCTCGGGACCGCGATACCTTTATTGATTGTAGGGTACGGCGGCCAGTGGGCCGTTCATTCTGTACGCACACTCAGCCGATATTCCGGAACAATCAAGCAAATTGCCGGCGCCCTCCTTCTCTTGACCGCGATCGGACTGCGCCTGCAGTGGTTTATTACCTTCGACACGTTTCTCATCATGAATACGTCCTTCGGCCAACTCGGCACACGCTTGGAGGAACAACTCTTCGGCATAAATGAACCGGCTGATTCGGAAGATGAAAGCGAGTTGCCAAACCTGGGACCTGCGCCAGAACTGCAAAGCGACGGCCCCTGGCACAATAGCGAACCGCTCACCTTAGCCGAACTGCGTGGCAAGGTCGTCTTAATCGATTTCTGGACATATAGCTGCATCAACTGTATTCGCACGCTTCCATACCTGCGTGGTTACTGGGAAAAGTATGGTTCAACGAAGCCTGTCCTGAGTGGAACCGAAGAGCTCACCACAGGCAAAGATCAGCCGTTCGTGTTGATCGGCGTGCATGCGCCGGAGTTTGTGTTTGAAAAAAGCGAGGCGAACGTGCGGGACGCCATTGCTCGATATGAACTAACATATCCGATCGTGCAGGATAATGACTTCAAGACGTGGCGCGCCTTCGATAATCACTATTGGCCCGCCAAATATTTGATCGATGCTCAAGGAAATATCCGCTACATGCATTTTGGCGAAGGCGCATACGAAGAAACCGATCAAGCGATTGCGAGTCTGCTCGCCGAAATTGGCGCCGCAGTCACAGATGAGGATGTGATGGATGATGCAACAAACCTGCGCCGTGAACAAACTCGCGAAACGTACATTGGTCCGCGCAGTTGGGATGCACTCGGCAATGCCCGAGGCTCTCCCTCTGATGATATTGTCACCTACACTGCCCCGACGGAGACAGATTTGCATCGCTACTACCTGGTGGGAGACTGGCAGGTGCGCGACGAGGAGCGCCAAGCACTCATGAGCCAGCGCGGTGAAATTCGCCTGCGCTTTTTGGGCAGTGAAAGTAATTTAGTATTGGGATTGGAAGAAAACGCTGCGCCTGTGCAGGCTTCCGTAACCATCGACGGTATTCCGCAAGATGGCTTCACGATCGACCGTGATGATTTGTATCCTTTATATAAGGGTGACTATGGCGAACACGAATTAGTACTCACATTCGATGGCGCAGGTGTGGCCGCTTATGCGTTTACGTTTGGATCAAATTAACTTACATTGTCATCTTGAGCGGAGTCGGAAGAGATAATGCCCCCTGTCATGGTTCGATGCTTCGTCGTAGCTCAGCACAGGTTTCACCATGACAAGGGTTTTGAAACGAGATCCTTGAAGAAAAAGTTCACTAAGCTAATATAGGGATATGAAAGAAAAGGCTGATCTAACAGCGTCGGCGGAACAGCAACAAATATCGGCAGAGCGACAAAAGTTGCTTACAGAGTCTCTACAAGAAACTCGCATACTTCTGGAAATAGCTGCGAGGTATCGGGCACAGACTGGTGCGAGGATAACGATTGGTGAAAAGACTAATTAATGGGTACGGATTTCGAATCCATTGCCTGGGAAGCAATCGACGCTTTGCCCGATCACATCAAGGCAGCTCTACAGAACGTGATCATTGTGATCGAAGACCGGTCACCGCCTAAATTCGGTCGCAGTTTGCTGTTGGGCCTTTATGAAGGCGTGCCTCTGACTGTTTGGGGCCGTGACTTTAGCGGCAAGATGCCTGATAAAATTTCACTCTTCCGTGAACCGATTGAGGTGGTCGCCGGGACTCCGGAAAATGTACCCCGCGTTATTCGAGAAACAGTCTGGCATGAAGTCGGTCATTACTTCGGTCTGGATCACGATCAAATCGGCAAGATGGAGCAGCGCTGGCGGGCGAAGCATTAAATAGTGAAGTTCCGCCAGCTTACGCAGGCAGTTTCCTTTTGAGCACCTGCGGCGTCGCATGCGGAACCCGGCGTAGCATGTTGCCGATTATTGAATGCATTCATCCCCTGCCTCACGGCAGGGGCTTTTTGCGAAGTCGGGAAAAACACGTATTTCGTGGACGGTCATACCATCAACGAGTAAACTGCACGTTTGCCCTATTTATTTCCCAATCATCATTATGGAAACCATGACCAAAACATCGACAATGAAACAATGCATCGCGGACTGCAAAGAATGTGAACGGATTTGCAAAGAAACGCTCGCTCATTGCACCAAAATGGGCGGCAAGCACGCCGAAGAATCCCATATTTGCATGCTCAAGGACTGCACAGAAATCTGCAACGTCAGTACCAAATTGATGGAGCGTGGATCTGATCTCAGTAAGAAAACATGCAATTTGTGCGCAAAAGCGTGCGACAATTGTGCTGGGTCCTGCGAAACTGTTGATCCGAATGACGAAAAAATGAAGTCATGCGCGGAAGTCTGCCGCAAGTGCGCGGCGTCGTGCCGCAAGATGGAGATGTGATCGTGCACGCAGAACTACTTATGTATGATCGTGCTTCTCCGAATGGTCATCGTGGCCGTGTCCGTGCATCAGATGCATAAGCGGACAGGCGAGAACAAAAAGCCACGGCAGGAAACCCAAGATGGCTTGCCACTGGAATAGGTAAGCGAGGATAAGAGTGCTGACCAGTATTCCCAGCACAATGTATAGCCAAGGGATGCGATAGCAGCTTTTCATGGACGAGAATCTTAAGGGAACCACCGCTGGCAATGGTTAAGGCACTTCGCCAACAGGAACCCGATGAGCATGCCGCCAATGTAGCTGACGATGACGCCAAGGATGAATGTCGCGAAGTTCAGGCCGACAAATTCGGCATCAAGGAATAAAATACGAAACGAGTCCAAATGCCGTTCTTGTAAGACAGGAGCTGTGAGCAGGAAACCCCAGAGGAAACAGACTACAAACAGAGCGGCGGAGACCAGGCCGATCGCCGGTCCCCAGTGCGCGAGACGGTAAGGGGCAGAGTTGGACATAGTATGAGGGGGAAAAGAGTAATCCAGGCTTATTGAACGCTGAATTTCGCCATCATCCCATTGGTCAGATGCTCGGCGATGTGGCAGTGGACCATCCAATCACCGGGATTGCTGGCATCGAGGAGGATGTCGACCGTCGCGTCCTTGGGAACAAGAACCGTATCTTTCCAGACCAGGTTTTGATTCGGAACGCCGTTGACCGAAAGTACCAGGAACCGTTGCCCATGGAAATGAATGGGATGTTGCATCGGGTGATCCGAACCTTGTCGTCCCGTATCATTCCGTAAGCGGATCTTCATCTGATCGCCTTTTTGGAACTTATAGACGATGTCCATGTTCTCGCTCGCACTGGCAACATCAATGAGTTTCCACTGCGTGTTGGCTTTGGTCGCCACAGCATTCATCATGGGCATGGCGTCTTCCCATTCAATACCTTCCGACGTAGCCCCATGGCGCATCATCATGCCGCCTTGGCCCATTTCGCCCATCATTGCTTGCTCGACCGTGAGCCGCAGTGTGGCGTCAGGTTTTCGGTTCAGCAATGCCCGCAAACGATCGTCAGCCAGAATGTCATTCGTCCGCAATTGCATGAATTCGTTTCGGTACGAAAGTGAATCCACGGTCTCATTCACCGCAATGGTGCCGAGCGTAAATCGATTCGGACCAACATGTTCGAGCAGTTTATCGCCTGGTTGCTCGAAGAGCACATCAACGATGGCCCGCTCTGATGGCGAAAGTGTGATCGTCTCGACAAATTGTTCTCTGGCATATCGTCCGCTGTCTCCGCCGATCAGCTTCATGCGCGCGCCGGGGATCGCCAGCTTGAAGGGGCGAGTGTTCGCTGCGTTGGTGAAGTAAAAGCGAATGACATCACCGACTTCGACCGTTGCGATTTGAGTATTCGTCCGGCCGTTGACCAACAGAGTGTTCCCGAATCTGCCCATCAGCGCATGGTCGGCGTCTTCCTTGCCATAGGCGACCGGCAAGCCATTCTGTCCCAAGAGAATGTCATCGAGGAATACGGGAATTTCTTGATTGACCGGGGCATAAGCGGTCACGTCCTGTGGCGTCACCCACAGATTCCCATAGAGCCCCAGATCTTGCTGAGCGTCTTCGCGGAAATGAGGGTGATACCAGTACATACCATCATCCGGCACCGTCACCGTGTAGGTGAAGGAATCACCCGGCTCTATCGCCTCTTGTGTGACACCAACGGCTCCGTCGTTCTTATTGGCAAGTCGGATGCCATGCCAGTGAATCGAAGTCGGCTGATCGATGGAATTTTTTACCTCGACCGTGAACGTTGCCCCCTGCTCCACTTTCAGGATTGGGCCTGGGAATTGCCCGTTATAGGCATAGAAAGCGAACGTTTGATCGCCAATTGTCTTCTTCACGATTTCCGGATTGAGATTGATCCTATCACCGTCATTGACCGTCAGTATTTCTGAGGGCTTCGCTTCCGGCAAGCCGGCTAAGTCGATTTCCTCACCGGAGAGGAGCGTTGAGTCGGTTCCTGGATCCACGGTCCCGCCGCCACGCATCATGCCGTGGTCCATGCGGCGGTGGTTGGCGAAGCTGAAGACCGGGCGTGATTCTGACATTCCACCATTCTCTGTGGCGCTGCTGATACGAGCGAATCCCAGAAAAAGCGCGGTAAAACCGGCCGCCATAGCCACGGGAGCGATGTCCGAAAGCCAATTACGGCGGCGCGGATGGAATCCCTTTAAGAGCAGTGAGTTCGTCACAACCGATACTGAACTCATCGCCATCGCCAAGCCGGCTAGTTCGGGTCGCAGAACGAGACCCATAAACGCAAATGCCCGGGCTGCAATGGGAATGCCAATCACGTTGTAGAAAAGAGCAAAGAACATGTTCTGACGAATCTTGCTGACCGTCGCGCGGCTCAATTTGATGGCCGTGACAACGTCGCGCAGATCATTTTTCACCAGCACGATGCCGCCTGTTTCCATGGCGATATCCGTGCCGCTGCCCATCGCGATACCGAGATCAGCTTGCGCCAGTGCCGGACTGTCATTGATGCCGTCACCAACCATCGCCACTTTTTTGCCTTGTTCTTGGAGTCGTTTCACTTCATTTGCCTTCTCTTCCGGCAGAACTTCGGCCAGCACCCGCTTGATGCCGGCTTGCTTGGCCAGAGCCTGAGCCGTGCGCTTGTTGTCGCCGGTTATCATATAAACATCGATGCCCATTTTTTGGAGATGGGTGACGGCCTCTTTCGATGTCTCTTTGAGAGTATCAGCGACAGCGACGATCCCTAAAATTTCTTTCTCGTCAGCCAGCAGCATGGCCGTTTTTCCTGCCTCTTCAAGGACACGGAGTTTTTCTTCAGCGGGCCTCAGTGAAATCTGCTGTCGTTCGATAAGTTTGCGATTTCCCAAATAGTACTTTTTACGGCCAACGGAACCTTCCACGCCATGCCCGGCAATGGCTTGGAACCCCTTGGTGTCGCTCAGCGCGACCTTCTTTGCCTGCGCATGCTTCACGATGCTCTCCGCAAGTGAATGTTCTGAGCCTTGTTCCAGCGAAGCGGCAATGCGCAGTACGTCATCCGCCGCGGCTTTCAATCCGATGACGTCGGTGACTTCCGGCTTGCCCTTGCTGAGCGTGCCGGTTTTATCAAAGACAATCGTGTTGATGCTCTTCGCCGCCTCGAGCGGCTCGCCGCCGCGGATCAGGATCCCCTGTTCCGCTCCCTTGCCCGTCGCCACCATGATCGCCGTCGGCGTCGCGAGGCCGAGGGCGCACGGGCAGGCGATCACGACGACGGAAACGAAAGCCAACAGCGCAAACGTGATGCTTGCCCCCAGGAACATCCAGACAAAAAATGTCATGATAGCCGCAATGATGACTGCCGGCACGAACCACGACGAAACCCAATCCGCAAAGTCTTGAATCGGCGCTTTGCTGCCCTGCGCTTCTTCAACGAAGCGGATGATACGCGAAAGCGCGGTATCGCTGCCGACGTTCTCGGCTTTAAACTCGAAACTGCCTGTTTTATTGATGGTCGCGCCGAAGACGCGGTCACCGGCTTTTTTC
>DATDTQ010000071.1:0-5578 GCA_035290765.1 Candidatus Peribacteraceae bacterium | reverse complement strand
GGCAAAACTACCGATTTAACCGGCGTGACGACAGGGCAGGGCGGACAAGGTACTAACGCTGGCGCTGCTGGCGCAGCGGCAGGCGATACTGATGGCAATTATACCGGAACGGTTGGAGATGGAGGTTCCGGCGGTCTGTCTTCCGCTACCGACGGTTTCGCAGGCAACGCTGGCAAAGTAGTAATCAGCTGGACAGATCCGGCGGCTCCGACTGTTACCACGAGCGCGGCGAGTCCTGTTACCAGTTTCTCGGCCACTTTGAAGGGCGATATCACTGTACTTGGTACCGACAACTCTACGGTTCGCGGCTTCGCGTGGGGCACCAATTCGAATCTTTCAAACGGTGACACGGCCACATCCACCGAGACGGGCTCGTTTGGTGTCAGCTCATTCTTCCTGAACGTATCGGGCTTGATAGCAGCGAAGACCTATTATTATAGGGCGTATGCCACCAACACCACAGGGACAGGCTACAGCACCCCAATAGCTAGCTTCGTCGCATCCGCGGCCGATACCTCCACGACGCGCAAGATGCGGCTTTTTGGGGGATTTACGATCAAATTCATCAGCGGCAGAATAATTCTTCACCGGAAATGAGCTCACGAAGAGTTTTTGTTGTGGGAGTGTGCATCCTTGCCGTAGTGTCAATCGCCGTTTTTTATTTCTTACCCGGAGGAACCCCCCGAGGTTTAACCTCCGGGGGTGACAACCAGTCGGCTACCTCGTCCAGTACGTTTGCGGTGGCGACGACTTCGGGAGATGTGGCGGTGGCGCGGGAAGTGCCGGATGGGTGGCGCGAATATCGAAGCTCAATGTATTCGTTTTCACTCCTCTATCCGCAAGAGCTTGCGGTCAACGAGACTCCCGAGGGAGGAGGCGCTACAACATTTACCTTTCAAAATGTCGAGAGAGGGGAAGGTTTCCAGATATTCATCGTGCCGTACGGCGAGGCGCATGTATCGGAAGCGCGCTTCAAGAAAGACATTCCTTCTGGCGTGCGCACTGACCTTACCAACATCACGGTGGATGGGGCGGTGGGCGCCGCCTTCTACAGCAAAAGCGCGACCCTCGGCGATACGCGCGAGGTGTGGTTTATTTACCCCGGGCCGGGTCGAGGGGTCCCGTCCTACCTCTATGAAGTGACGACCCTGAAGCCGCTCGACACGTGGCTCGATGCGATCATGGTGACGTGGAAATTCATTTAATCGGAAAACTCTTTCGGCAGACATTTGAGTACAAAATTGCCGTGCTACCATAAATCCATGCAAAAGAAGGGAGGAAACTACGCATTCGTTGACAGTCAAAACGTGAATCTCGCTATTCGCGCTCTGGGGTGGAAGCTCGACTTCAAACGATTTCGCGTGTATTTGCGGGAAAAATACGCCGTGGAAAAAGCGTTCCTATTTGTCGGCTTTGTCGACGGAAATAACAACTTATATACTGCCCTACAAGAAGCTGGTTTCATTTGCATTTTCAAGCCTACGCTTATACATAAAGACGGAAGCACCAAAGGGAATTGCGATGCCGAACTCGTATTACAGGCGATGATCGAATATCCGAAGTATGCGAAAGCAGTCATTGTGACGGGCGACGGCGACTTTTATTGCTTGGCTAAATATTTGCTTGAAAAGGATAAACTGGCGGTACTCTTGATTCCCGATCGTTTCAAATTCTCGGCACTTCTCAAGTTTCGGATCTTCCGTCCGTATCTTCGGTATATGAATGATCTGGAACAACGTCTCGGATATAAAAAGGAAAGGCCTCGCAAGGACGGAACCTTGCGAGGTGATCTCTCCCGTTCGTGATGCCTTCATGGTACTACCCCAACACAATAAGTCAATGATGGTTATCAACAATCAAAGGGCAACGGACTACCGGCGTGCGATCGCCTTCCTTTTTATTTTTGTGGCGTTGACTGGCGTTGGCGTCGCACATGCCGAAGATTTTTCTTCCACCAATTTCACGGTGCAGAATCCTGTTATGTTCTCCGGCGGATTATCCACATCAACATCGTTCGGCCTCCAGAGCATCATTGCCGGGTTCGCGCCGGGGACTTCCACATCATCCACGTTCGGCGGCAATGCCGGTTTCCTGTTCTTTCCGCATGTTTCCACACCCGCAGTGAGCGCGACGGCGGGGGACGCGCAGGTCGCGCTTTCGTGGACGAGTTCGTCGGGCACCTTGGGATGGAGCGTCAGCGGCTACGATGTCGGGCAGGCAAGCGTTTCGGGCGGGCCGTATACGTATAGTAGTGTAGGCAACGTCCTTTCCTCCACACGGACGGGGCTTACAAATGGCACGACGTACTATTTCGTTATCCTTCCAAAAGATACGTCCGTCGATGCCAACAGGATTGCAACTTCGTCGGAGGTATCGGCAACACCTGTCTCATCGGGAGGGAGTAGCAATAATAATAGCAGTAGTAATAGCAGCAGTGGTGGTGGCGGCGGTGGCGGAGGGGGCGAGAGCGGCAGCACTGTCACTATCTCCGGCAGAGCGTATCCCTTGAGCCCTGTGACGGTTCTCAAAGACGGGCAGCTCGCGATCACCACGATCGCTGGACCGGACGCGAAGTTCAATGTCTCTTTGAGCGCTCTTTCGGCTGGGCCATACACCATCGCGGTATACGGCGAGGACGGTGGCGGCAACCGGTCCACTATCTTTGCGTTCCCCGTGCAAGTCGTGCAGAGTGCGACAACCGAGATCGGTGGTGTATTTCTTGCGCCTACCATCGGCGTCGATAAAGCGCAGGTGAAGCATGGCGACACGATCGCTATTTTCGGGCAGAGCGTGCCGGGGAGCGACGTCACGATCCAGGTAAACTCAGCGCAAGAATTGTTTGCTACGGCCGCAACGGACGCGCACGGTGCATACCTCTACAACCTCGATACGGTCCCGCTCGATGTGGGGGATCACTCTACGAAATCGAAGTCTGCCATAGCAGGAGAGATCAGTCAGTTTGGTAAGACGGTGAACTTTGTTGTCGGCACCGAAAACATCGCAGCCGTTCGATCCACAACGGTCGGAAAAGCCGATATCAATGGAGATGGGAAAATAAACCTGGTCGATTTTTCGGTATTGGCGTACTGGTATAAACGGCCTTCGCCGCCGCCGAGAGCCGACTTGAACGGCGATGGAAAAGTCGATCTTATAGACTTCAGTATCATGGCGTTCTACTGGACCGGGTAGTGAAAATTCGATTATGGTTATGTTCCTAAAGAAATACTTTCTTCCAACGTTTATATTCATCACTCTCTACGTGAACGTGCCGCCAGCATACGCAGCCGAGTTCGGCGTCGTGGCGAATCCGTCCACTTTTGGCAAGGGCGCTGCGTTCGAGGCGCGGGTAATAATCGATACGCAAGGAGAAAGCATCAATGCGTTCGCCGGAGCGGTGACGTTCCCAAGCGACCTTTTGACGCCTCTCGAGGTGCGCGAGGGCGGCTCTATCGTGAACTTCTGGATCGAGGAGCCGCGTACCGCTACCAGCAGTACAGTGCGATTTTCCGGCATTACTCCCGGAGGTTTTAATGGGAAAGCCCTCTTGTTCTCCGTTATATTTCGCGCCGCGGAACCGGGGAGCGCGACGATCGCCGTCGAGAGTCCTCGGGCGTTGCGCAACGATGGAGTAGGAAGCCCAGCGCGCGTGACAAGCATTGGCACTCGTGTCACCGTTTCAAATACACCAGCTTCGTCCGGGAGCATTCCGCCCGTGGAAGACACGGACCCTCCAGAGCCATTCACGCCTGTCGTCGCAAGCGACCCAGCGATCTTCGGCGGCAAGTATTTCCTGGTGTTCGCGACTCAAGACAAGAAATCGGGTATTGATCACTATGAGGTATGCGAGGGAAGCATACGCCAATGCGGCGACGCAGAGAGTCCGTATTTGCTACACTACCAAAGTCTAGGTAGGAAGATCTTTGTGAAGGCGGTGGATAGGGCAGGTAATGAACGCATTGCCGCTCTGCCTGCGTTTATGCACTTGCCGTGGTACCAAAGCCTTTTGCTTCTCGCTATAATAGGCATACTCGTGCATGCGCTATTCAATTGGCGCAGATTAGTATGGCAAAACTATATACAATCGCCCTGATCATTTTTTTGGCGAGTGCGGCACCTGCTACGGCCGGGGCCGCGGAGATTTACATCTCTCCGCCTTTGGGGAGCCATTATAAGGGTGAGAACTTTGAGGTCAACCTTTTGGTAAATTCAGATGTGGCCATCAACGCTGTTTCAGTGGTCTTGAATTTTCCCACGCAGAACTTGAAGGTTCTCGACGTGAGCAAAAAAAATTCAGATCTCAATTTTTGGGTTGAAGAGCCATCTTTTTCCAATACCGGCACGCTTGGAAATATCCGGCTTGAGGGAGTGATCTTGAATCCCGGCTTCACCGGCACTGGTGGACGCATTGTGTCCGTTACCTTTCAGGCAGTGGGTGAAGGACGACCAAGCATCAATGTTTCCCAATCGGCGATCTTAGCCAACGACGGCCGCGGGACCAATGTAAATGCCTCCCAGCGCGGCGCCAATTTCACCATACTTCCTGCAAAGGTCCTTCCGGCTCCAGTTCAACAGCCGCAGAAAAACGCGCCAGACCCGCAGGTAATCTTCGTTCAACCCCTTCTGCACGCGCAACCTCCGAGCGTTCTGGCGTTCTGGGAGGCAGTACCCAAGTGGGTGCAGACAAGCATTTTGATATTTATCGGGCTGGCAACCATTGTATTTTCGCTTATCATATTGAGTTTTGGAACTCTGGTTCTAGTATGGCTCTGGAGCCATATCTGGCACCGGCGGCTTCAATTCCTTGCCTTTCTTCGCTTATCAGCCGATGTATTCAAGAATGCCGCGCGCAATACAGCGAGTTTTTTTGGCATGGCGGAGAGGGAACTCAAGAGCGATGTGGGATACAGTATCCATCGGTTGACCGGAGAATTGAAGGAAGCGTCGTACACCCTTTCTTTCAGAGATCTGGTCCGAAGGTATCTCTTTTCACTTTCCGACATCGTAAAGCGTTCTTTCACCAAGAACATCACGGTAGATCCAAACACCACGGAGGGCCTGAACAAACCTGAACGAGATCTGTTTTAGCAGTTTTTCTTATACCCTGTTAGTTTTGGTGCCGGGAGAGGGAATCGAACCCTCACATCTCACGATACACGATTTTGAGTCGTGCGCGTCTACCAATTCCGCCATCCCGGCCTGCCCCGCCAAAGCTCTATGCGGCAGCGGGCATAATGATGATTTTACGCTGCTTTGCCCCAGAAAACAAAGAGGGCTGCATGATATACTTTGCCGATGAGCCAGTACATCGGTGATTCTATTTTTTGGGTGGAGGTGGATCGGATCAAGCCAAATCCTTTTCAGCCGCGCAAAACATTTGACGAGGCTGCGCTCCTCTCGCTCGCCGAATCTATTCGCCAATACGGTGTCTTGCAGCCCCTGGTTGTCACAAGAAAAGAGATCGAGCGGCCGGGGGAGGGAATCTCGGTGGAGTACGAATTGATCGCCGGCGAGCGCCGGCTACGCGCGGCAAAGATCGCCGGTATCGCGCAAGTGCCCGTCGTGATCCGCGGCGGAGAGG
>DATDTQ010000070.1:0-2359 GCA_035290765.1 Candidatus Peribacteraceae bacterium | reverse complement strand
GCCAGTTGCTCATTCTCGCCGACAGCGGCGGAAGCAATAACTGCCGCCAGTGGGGATGGAAATACAACATCCAGAAAAAACTATGCGATCAACTCGGGCTCACCGTCACCGTTTGTCATTATCCACCAGGAACCTCCAAGTGGAATCCCATCGAGCACAGGCTCTTCAGCATGATCACCAAGAACTGGAGGGGCCGTCCTTTGGACAGCTACGAAACCGTCCTCAACTACATCCGAACAACAAAGACCAAGACGGGGCTTGCTGTTACAGCTTGTCGTCTGGAAGGAAGCTATCCGCTGAAACAAAAAGTGTCAAAGGAGGACAGGGCTGCTCTGAACATTCGTCGCCACCACAGCGTCCTGCCTCAATCGAATTGGAATTACACCATCAGCCCATCGAAGACAAAAATGTGAAGTTATTTTTGCGCGAATACTAAGCCTTACTGTCGTTGCGCAAAATCTAAACGCCATTATCATTCTTCATGGTACGTTCGGGTCGGAGGTCTTAAAGGTACCAGGATGAAATGCCTTCCCGAAGCCTGCGTGGAATCGGTGCGGATGCTCGTTGAGCGACACCGCGAGGCCGAGACCCTCCTGAACAAAATATCCGGACTATATTGGGAGCAGATCAAGCGAGCGCGACGCTGAGGCGTCAAAGTTGTTTGCGAACAAGATTTCAGAGGTGGACCCATCGTTGCCGATGGTGCTGTTCAAGACACTCCATCATTTCGCTCCCGAATTCCTTCCCGCTCTCTCGCTCATCCCAGACCCTCGGGATCTGAGATTCACCGTTTACCCTGTCGAGGAAATGTTTCTGGTTGGGATTCTTCTGTTTATTCTCAAGTCCCGTGCCCGGCGCAACATTAAGTTCAGGCTGGGAACCCAGCAGTTTATTGAGAACCTGCGGCGCATCGCCGAGGTCTTCTATCCCGAACGCTTGTTCCTTTTCCCGACTGAGAGTCTGCTGCACGGCGATACGCTCAACAAGCTGCTCAAACGAATTCCCGAGGAAGTCAGCCAGGAACTTCTCGTCCTCCTGGTACGCGCCTTGATCCGCGGCCGCTGCCTGGAAAAGTGGCGAGTGCTGAGCTGTTATTCGATCGCCGTAGACGCGACGGGGATGATCGTCTATTACCAGCGTCACTGTGAACACTGCCTGACGCGCAAGATGACGGGCGGCCGAGTTCAGTACTACCACCCGGTGCTGGAAGCCAAGCTGGTGGCGCCGGGATTAGGGCTGGCGATTTCGATTGCCACTGAGTTTATCGAGAATCCCGGCGAGATGAAAAACGAAAAGGACAAACAGGATTGCGAGCTCAAGGCCTTCCGCAGATTGCTCCCGAAGCTGCGCGAGGATTTCCCGCAGTTGACGATCTGCTTGTTGATGGACGCTCTGTACGCCAACGAAAACGTTTTCAAGCTTTGCGAACAATATAAGGTCGCCTACCTGACCACCTTCAAAGAAGGGAGCATGTCGGCGACGTGGAAAGAATATCAGGCCCTGAAAGGATTGGCTCCGCAGCAACGTCTGCGCGACAGCGGCGAAGAACGGACCCTTGAATTCAGCTGGGTCAACGGGATCGACTATAACGGGCGCACGCTCAACGTTTTGGAGATGACCGAAACCAAAGGCGGAAAGCAAACATATTACTGCGCGTGGTTATGCAGCTGGTTCATTACCAAAGACAACGTGAAGGCATTAGGATTTGGCGGGAGGGGACGATGGCTCATTGAAAACGAGGGATTTAATTCTCAGAAGACGGGGGGCTATGAAATGGAGCACGCCTTCTCAACTGATAATGTGGCGGCGAAGCACTTCTACTTTCTGCTTCAGATCGCTCACGTCACCAATCAGCTGATGGAGAAGGGGAGCTTGCTTCGGGAAAAGATTCGTACAAGCATGGGCAGCTTGCGGGTTTTCTCGGAGCGTCTATGGTCGCTGATGACGGAGACGCTCATCGAGCCAGAACGCCTGCGGGCGTTTTTGGCTCAGCGCATCCAGATTCGGCTCGACACGAGTTAGTCGTGGCGCCATTTTTCCGGACGAGTGCGCCGTGTGTCGCGAACAAGCCCCCCCTTGAGAAACCTTGCCCAGTATCCGCCGAGCGTGTTGATCGCGCTCTGGCCGCAGCCGGTTTTCTATCCTGGATCTTCGATTTTTTCGAAGGGCCAGCCTCGGCGCATTGGTGGGCCACGGCCAGGCCCGGTCTTTATCCCTGGGCCGCGTCCATCGCCGTAGGAAGCGGTCCCCCGATTTCGTAGAATACCTCGTTCTCATATAACCTCCGTCGGAGGCATTCATGTACACCTGGCTGTTTCGACTTGCCGTTATACTCGTCTGTCCCGGCATCGTCTATTTC
>DATDTQ010000069.1:0-2585 GCA_035290765.1 Candidatus Peribacteraceae bacterium | reverse complement strand
GCCGTGCTTTACGTAATCATCAAAAGCGATCGTTTCAGCCCGAATAAACCCTTTTTCAAAGTCTGTGTGGATCACGCCGGCGGCCTGCGGCGCCGTGGCGCCGTTGCGCACGGTCCAAGCGCGGACTTCTTTGGGGCCGGTGGTGAAGAAGGTGATGTAACCGAGGGCGGCGTAGGCGGCGCGAATCAGTTGGTCGAGACCGGAGCTGTCCACGCCGAGGCCGGCGAGATATTCGCGCCGCTCTTCGGCTGACAAATCGCCGAGCTCTTCTTCCACCTTCGCCGAGATGGCCACGAGCTCGACATGATCCGGCAGACCCAAGTCTTTCTTGAGCTTCACAGGATCAATATTCTTCAATTGGTTCTCAGCCACATTCGCGGCGTAGATCACCGGTTTCCACGTGAGGAGGGGGATGCCTTTCATCATTTCTTTTTCGTCGTCAGAAAGCTCCAGCGTGCCGGCGAGGCGGCCGCTCTGCAGCGCTTCGTTCAGTTTTTCGAGCAACACCAATTCTTTCTGCTTCTCTTTATCGCCCGACTTCGCGGCGCTGCGAGTTTTATCCAGACGCTTTTCCACAAAGTCGAGGTCGGCCAAAATCAGTTCTGTTTCCACCGTTTCACGGTCACGCTTGGGATCGATCCCGCCTTCCACGTGAATCACGTTGTCATCCGGAAACACGCGAACGACATGGCAGATGGCATCTGTATTGCGGATCGCCGCCAGAAATTGGTTCCCCAAACCCTCGCCCTTTGAAGCGCCCTTCACGAGGCCAGCGATGTCGACGAACTCGACCGCGGCGGGCACGACCTTCTCCGGCTTCGCGATAACGACTAATTGCTCAAGTCGAGCATCGGGCACGGTCACGATGCCGACGTTGGGATCAATCGTGCAAAATGGATAGTTCGCGGCCTGCGCGCCGCGCGAGCCGGTCAGGCAGTTAAAGAGCGTGGATTTGCCCACGTTTGGTAAACCGACGATGCCAATATTTAGAGCCACGCGCGGATTGTAGTGATGTGTTGGATACTGAGACACAAAAAAAGCAGCAACCCGTGCTTGGGTTGCCGCTAAAACGTTTCGGACAACTTCATTTAGACCCTGTGCTTTGCCAGCGCTTCCGGCGTGAATGTCTTTTCGGGATGGTCGGAAGGTGTCACGTGTTGGGCTTCGGCCACAAGTTCGGGAACTTTATGGATCCAGAACAGGTCCTCGAAAGTCGGCTGGTCCAGCAGAAGCCGGCGGCCAGCTTCGAGTTCCTTCGTTCCGGCCATCGCAATAATGTAGCGAAGGCACATATGGCTCGGCTTTTCCATGCCAAGGATCAGGTCTGCGACTTCGGCACGTAATTGAGGGACACGCTCAAGTATCGTGCAAAGATCGTGGTCGCTGGGTTCTTGGGTCAGCAACTGCCTTGCAGCTGCAACTTGGAGTGGGGCAACTGTTTTTATGATCGCGCAGAGATCAAAATTGCCCAGCTCGGCTTCAATTCTCCAGATATTGGCCATTAGAGAGCTCCTAGGCTAGGGTTTTAAAGGTCAGGGTTCCAAAACGCACCAAGACCATGCACCCTTGACAAAATAATGTCAATGTTTTACCATCTCAACCCCTCTCTTTTCCTCTTCATGCAGCGCCCCCTTGCCCGCTGGCTTCTCGTTTCGATGCTCCTCGCGCAGGTGCCCGTCGCCTCGGCGATGGATTTTGCCGATGTGAATGGTTCTCCTTACAGCGACGCCTTCGCCTACCTCTCCAAGGAAAACATCGTCCACGGGTATCCCGATGGCAGCGGCCGTCCGTATAACACCATCAATCGCGCCGAGGCGCTCAAGGTTATTTCGCTCGGCCGTTCCGATCTGCAAAATCGCGCCACCTACTACACCACCCACATGCCGCCCATCGGTCTTTTTTCCGATGTTGGTCGCACGGATTGGTTTGCGCCGTATATAGAGGCCGCGTTCGAAAAGCTCGTTGTCACCGGCTACCCCGACGGAACGTTCCGCCCGGGCAGAGCCGTGACGGTTGAGGAAGCGATCACGCTCCTCATGCGTGCGCATGGTTCGGATGGTTCGGGTGGAGAAGCGTTACCGTCAGCGCGCGTGCAGAACCGGGCGCACGAGTGGTTCACGCAGCATGTGAACGCCGCTATTGAAAAGAATCTCGTCGGCCGCTACGATTCCCTGCGCCTCGGTGCGCCGATCACCCGGGGCCAGTTCTTCGAGATCGCCTACCGTCTCCATAGCACTGAAAAGTCCGGCGCCACAGCGTTCAAAGACCCTCCGGGTCAGGTTGCCAACGCAGGCACGGCGTATGCTCCCACGACCAATGAGCCGCGCGTCATTCAGATTGCGCAGGCGCAAAATCCCGGGGCTACCATCAACATCGGTCAGCCGACTGTTTCAACGGTGAATCATCCGTATGCTTCCCAGCAGTTTTTCTCCGTCACCATTCCGGATGCGGATATTTTTGATCTCACGATCACGCATCCGGCGGATCCCTTCAGCAGCGAGGGCATTTTGGCCCCGCTGCATGACGGTGTCGGACATCTCTTTAGTTACCCCGGTGCGGGGGCGGGTAAAATCATGATTTACGGA
>DATDTQ010000068.1:0-9531 GCA_035290765.1 Candidatus Peribacteraceae bacterium | reverse complement strand
GCTTTCTTTTCCGTTTTTTGTTTCAACCAATTGGTTAAGAGCCCCCCGAACTGAGTTTATTTCATCATCTGCGTCTTCGAGGTCGATTGGTCGCCCGGATGGCGTTCGGGAAAGAACTGGATTTGTCATTTCATCCACGCCGGACTGCCAAATATTGAGAATGCCAGGCAAGCCGGCGTCGAGCGGACTGGTCTGCCCGGTCCAGCCAACCATTTTATTTTCGTGTCCGGTGACAATCAGTTGCAGATCGCGCGCGAGCGTGCGGTGCCATGCTGCGCGCCGAGCTTGATGCGCAATTTCTTTTGTCGTAAAACAATTGCCTTGGGATTCATCCCAAGAAGCGCATAACAATTTCTCGTCTTGTTGTACTGCAATATCAACATCGCCTTCTTCTACCGGATGCCATAACCGTCCTTTTAAAATGAGTGGCAAATATGTTTGCACGTCGAGCTCTGTGCCAGCATCCATGGTTTCAAAAAGAGTTATCTCTTCAATAGCTTCCAGAATCGTCTTCTCCTGGGCGTGGACAGGAACAGCCAGCACTACGAAGCCGACAACGAATAAGAATCGCTTCATGGTTCGAAGGCGTCGTAATCGCGAAGGGGATCCTTGGCATCAAGAATGCGATTCAGTTGGGCGGCTGCTTGCGCCGCCAACGCCGCGCCGTTGCGCAAATCCAGCGAGGCGCGCTGGAGACAGGTGATTTCCGCCTCCAGGCCGCCAAAACGATCCATGCCCAGCGCTAAGGCAGTGGCCCGATTAATCATTGGGCGGACATGTTTGAACTCGCGTTCAATTTTTTGGTCTTGTTCTGGACCTTTGTCCAAGGTGATGGAACTAATACTGATTAAGTCACCAACGTCGAGCAGCCCTTGCGTACTCAGCTGCACCACCAACTCATGGAGTGCTGCAGGGAAAAGGAAAAAACGTCGCTCCTCTAAAGCACACTCGTACGTGCGCAAATATTCTTGTAAGACCAGGCCTGTGTCATGACGCTGTAAATCGGCCAATGATAATGGATCTTGCCAAGGCAGTAATTTACCTGCAATTGTTCGGAGGAGCGGAGGAACAGGCTGTGTGCCGTTCGGTCCGGAGCATTCCAGCTCCGCCTCTGGATCGCTCAGCGACTCAAGTATCGTCGTTACGTCCTGACGGAATCGGCGTGACCAGACATCGATCGAATCATCCGGACCGCTTTCAATCATATTTTTATCAGCACTACTCAGAAAAACGTCGAAACTCTGAGTACCACAGGAACCCAGTAACGGGTGGCGATATTCGCGGAGCCCACCGGGGGGAGTCCAAGGCCAAGGAAAAACCTGGGCGGCCCAAAAACGGTTTCCGCTGACAGCTACCATTATTGCTCCGACGATCACAAACAATTGGGTGCGCCAATGGGGCCGACCATAAAGTTTTTTCTTCATCACGGCGAGGAAGGCGGGGTAGTAGTCGATGCAGATGGAGCAAACACCGGTAGCAAGTCCTCGCAGCTACTGAGGAAGCAGGGGATGCGATTCAGGTGACCGATGAGTCCGGCGGCTTGCCGAATCGTAAATTGCAGCGGCCAGCGGAATTCTTCTAAGAACAAATCAAAATTCCCCGAGAATTGCAGCACGCTCCGGTAGGCCGCGTCATATTCCACCGCCAACTTCAGAATGTCACCTTCGCGCTGCAATAAGTTATCAACCGTGCTCGGGCAGAATGTCCTGATGTTTGATTCTGCTAGGGCATTGCTATTGAGAGCACCCAAATGACACGCTGGCAGTGTCGGCACTGTTTTTTGAATACAGCCCAGGGGGTTAAGAGTGATGGTTTGGGAAGCAATTTCAGTCTTAGTGAGAGATGCTAATGCACGATCACAAACTGTATCGACTTCACATTGGAAGGCGCGGATGCTTTGTGCCAAATAGGGGACTAATTCCGAGGTCAGGACTCGGCGCGTGCGGAAGAAGCCACGCCGTCCAGCCGACCATTCCGTGCTAATAAATTCATCGTCGATATCCATCTCAGAATTGCTGCGTGAAACCCCCTCCTTTCCCGGAGCGACAGAGCGCCACTCATTTGTTCCCACTTTAATCCAGGCGATGCCGTCGGTCGTGAAGCGCACCGTGCTTACCGGAGCATCTTCTGCCTTTGGGTAGCCATAGAGCACCGCTCGGAATTTCCGCTGGGCTCGCGCTAATTCAAGGACGATTGCCTTCTGACATTCTTTCCCACTGATTCCCGTGGGGATATCACCTTCCGGGTTGGCATCAAAAATACCTTGAGCTCCTGCTGATGCTGGGGTCAGAGAGAGACAAATCGTGCCTGCAAGAGAAAGGACTAGAAAAAGATGCTTCATGAGCTATTCGGGTGGTGGAGCCGGTGCTACCGGTAGTAATAATTGAACATCGAGGGGACGACTGAACGTCGGTAGAATTTGGTTCCGCGGCAAAGCGTACGGGATCAATTTGGCGGGGTCAGTCACGCCAAACTGTAAACTGGCTTCCACCATCGCCCGCCGGGCTTCCGCAATCGGATCAGCTTGGTTCAAGTTGCCGACACCGGTCACGTGCCAGCCTGCTCGTGGATAACTAACCTCACCGTTCAGAGCGAGGCAGACCCAATCTTCATAATTACAATAATCAAAACCATCTTCGTACGGATCAGGGAACGATTCGCCTTGAGACTCCAAATCTTCGCGCAGCAGGATACCAGGCCTGGCCGCTATCCGCGTGAATCTTTCGATCAAATCTTGTTCTACGTGAACGCAACGTCCAGCAGTTTCGTCTTCACCGCCGAATGATTCAACTTCGTTCCAACGGTAACAATCTTCTTCGGTTTCATCCCATATATCATCCGGATCAATAGTGAGGCTGTTCCAGAAGCGGTTGTACGTCGAATTCATTGTTAAAATTATCGAGCTTATCTTACTAAAAATATTCTTTGTATCCCCATCGTCAGTGGGAGGCACGTATTTCTGCACGCTTGGTAAGTTGACAACGGGCACCGTCAAAACTGCGGGCAACGGCATATTTTGGGTCAAGTTCTTGAGAGTTGGCAGAGCAGGGAAGTCTGCGAGTACGGGAATGATCGGGTTTTTTTCGTTGAGAGCGGGTGCAGCAAGTCCCTCCATATTCAGATGTATTTGAACTGGTTCTATAACTGGAACTCGCAGCAAGGCGCCTGTGTTACTAATACTTAAATGACTAAAATCGAGCACAACATCGGGCAAACTGGTTTGAGGTATTTGCGGTAGGAATTGACCGCTCAGATCGCGAATACCATCCACATTGAACCAAGGGTCCAGAAATGAATAAATGGGTGGAGTAAAACGGTCATCGCGACACCATGGCATGTTCGTTCGGTCTTGAAACCGTTGATACGTGCTTTGTGTGGAGCGCCATTGAGGCAAGAGAGAAAAGCGCTCATCACGCGCTTTCATATATTCACCGAATTCGAGTGTGTTCTGCAAAACCCAGTCGGTGGTGCCCTTTTGCAAGTCGTCGTTAAACTTCAAATATAATGCCAATTGACTCGCGAGTTCAGCGCGTAAATTCCGAACCTCCTCAATTCTCACAATGTAATCATCAAGATCCGTCATAAAATCCGCCAATTTGCCATCAACATCGTCACAGTTATCCTTTTTCTTCTGGGCCATATGCCACACACACCAGCTCTGCTTGATCGCACGCAACTCAGTGGCCGAAGCCAGTGGGACTACGACGGGGATTTTTTCCTCTTTGAATTGAAGAAAGAGCGCGTCCATCAAGTAGTCAGCAATTTGACCAAGCAAACCTTCACGCATTTCTAATTGAACCTCAATCGGTTGCTCGAACGGATTTTTATCCCAACCCGGATCATTCACGAGCGGCAGGTCCGGGGTGAAAAGGGGATGGAGCGGATCAAGTCCAACCGCGGCGATTGCAGGCAGAGTCATGCGAACAACCGGCGGCGAGAAAAACTCGTGCGCCGCAGTTTGCTGCTTTTGCCACCATGTCACAAAGCCGCGCTGACCGGTGTCATCAAAAGCACGGAGAAGAGCGCCAGAGGAACGCGGGAACATGATCGCGCCGGAATTATTTTTCAGGAGTGTGAATTGCACCCCTGCGCGCTGTTGGGCTTCATCGAGGGTCATCAGAGGTTGAGATAAATCATTATTAAAGTCCTCGGCTAACTTTTTGCCATTGAGTAATGAGAAGCCGTCGCCTAATTCCTCAAACCATAAATCTTCATCCACTTTAAAAACACTTCGCTTGGGGTCATCGGCACCCCGAGGTGGGTCTTGGTACGGCGCGAACTCCATCCAAGCCCCTCTTTCTTCCTGTGTAAGGCGCATGTCATCACCGTCATTTTGAAAAAAGTGATTATCGCCATACGGTGTTTTGGGGTCGTAATATGCGGCGATAACACAGCGACGATAATTGACACTACGTCGTCCTTCGGGAGTCGGAGCAGTAGGATCTCGTTGGTTAAACGTAACATCCACCAGCGGATCAATTTCCTTGTCAGTGTTATCAGTCCAACGCCCATAACATGAGACGGGGATGCCCTTTTTTTCAGGATCATCCGTTTTTGGGCGTCGAGTATCATCTTTGGGAACACCTTCCACGGGCGCGCGTGCATAGGAAGCTTCGTAGTGGCGATAGTACGAACGATATTTACCTTTTCCACGAAACAGCGTCGGTCGCGCTAAACATTCGGTGATGGAAGGATGCGCAAAAGGCGGCACTGGAGGGTACTCACAAGGCCAACCAACAGCAATGATGCGAGAAAATTCAGGTCCATTTCGGCAAGTCTCACCGGCGCAGGTCATGCAATTTGGGTCTTCACCAACCGGTTTATCGGTGCAGCAATAGCGATCCTGATTTTTGACAGCTGGCCGGTATTCCCAACCCTTCCACTCAAAGAGCGATCCGTCAGGTCTTTCCACTGAGTCGCTCAATCCAAATTTTTGCTCATAAACATCATTCCACCAGTCAGGTTTTTTGTATTGTGCATCTTTTTTTTCATCGGGCACAGGATCAGCAACTTCATCGTAACGCTCCGTATTCCTACGGCAATCACCCTTTTGGAAGCGCCAACCGGTATGTTCCCATTGCTCAGTATCTGGATTCTGATCGAACGTTGGCCTCACCCAAAGCGTATACAGCCAATCCGAATTTAATTTTTCACACAGACCACCTGTTGTTCCCATTTTATAGAGTTCCCCACATAAGTCTCCATCTGTTGCAGCTGCTTCCATATCACCCCCGCCGCAGGCGTACTTTAAAGCAGCCGAGGCTTGGGCGCTTTCGAGAATGCATTGTTCGTCCACGCAGCAAAGCCGATTGCACTGCTCGTCATTTGTGCAGGTAGCTCCTACCACACCTGGATTATCAGGATCCTCACAGTTTCCTGTGGTCGAGCCTCGTGGTTTATTGCATTTATGATCGGTTTTGCAGTCTTCTTCAAACTTTGTATCCACCCATGGACCAAGCGGTCTTTGGCAGGGCATCGGTGCATAAAACGGAGGGTACTGATACTGGAAAAGCGGAATGATCTTCCCTTGGGCATTTGCCAGGCAAGCGGACATAAAGCCACAAGTTGTGGCTGGATTATCGGGATAAATTAATTCGCCTGCCTTTGGGGCCATACCGGAAAGAATGTCACCGAGTGGTTCACCCTCGCGGCCTGGGACACCAGTTACTTTGGCAATCTTTCCCCCCTGTTCGCTACTCTGGCCGCTGGCCGCTGGACCCAATGTGTTACCAACCGATTGCTCAAAATCCCAGCCGCCACATAATGCAGCATTCACGTTTGCTGGAATGTTTACGGCGGGGTCTCGATTAGTCCACGACATTATTGTATCTATTTGTTCCCACGTACGTGGCTTGGGGACGCTTAAACGAAAGGGTTGAAACTCCGGGGCAGCCAAACCATCTTGCCCCACAAGAAAGCTACCCGCAATGATGAAGAGGAGAGCAGCCGAGCCTCGTCGAAAAACTGAGGGCATGAGGATCGGAACTCATAGTACAAGTGATAGCGGAGGAACGGGAGCCTTGGGATACATTTTCAATGTTCAATTTTCAATTTCAAAGTTACCTTGTTTGGACATTGGAACATTGGAAATTATCTTCGACCACATCTGTTTCTTTCTACAAGAAAAGATCATTGATCTTTGAAGAAGGGGGGTGTACAAATGTTCATGCACTCGCAGGAGTGCGCACCGGCTCACACTTCGTGGCCTCCTTTACTTCCATTCCCCTTAAACGCATGTATTCCTACAACCGTGTGCACATCGTCGGCTACCAAACACAACCGGTCGAAGTGCGAAAGACGCCTGGCGGCACGAGCGTCGTCGATCTGAATTTAGTCGTGCCGTACACCTTCACAACCGCCGAAGGCCAAGAGATGGGCGGAAAAAGTTTTCATGTCGTCACGCTGTGGGGCGGCATGGCCGAAGTCGCCGGCCAGTATGTCCGGCCAGGCTCGCAGCTTTTCATCAGTGGCCGGCTGCAAACGGACAGCTGGGAAGACGACAAAAAAGAAAAACGCAGCAAGACCAAGATCATCGCGCTTGATATGACGCTGCTTGATCCCAAAGACGGACAAGGACCGGCCATCGACAACGCGCCGCACATTGCAGCGGCGGTAAACCGCGCCGACGTTGTCGGCAATGTGACGCGTGACCCGGAAGTCCGCACCACAACGAGCGGCCAGCAAGTTGTCTCGGTAGGCGTCGCTACCAATGATCGCTGGAAGGACCGCCAAACCGGAGAAGACAAAGAACGCAGTGAATTCCATAACATCGTTATTTGGGGTGATCTGGCCAATGAAATCGCCCGGAATGTCAAAAAGGGTAACCGCGTCTATGTTTCCGGCCGTGTGCAAACGCGCAGTTGGGAAACAAAAGATGGCAGCAAGCGCACCACCACAGAAATCATCGCCGAACAGTGCGCACTCCTCGGACGCGCGCATCCCGCGGCGCTGGATTCCATCTCGAATACCGCGCCAATGCGCTCCAAAAAGTCCGCCGGGGCTAGTCCTGCCGAAGAGGCGATGGGTGTCTCAATTCCGGCCGTCAAATACGAGTCGGAAGTAAAAGTGGAGGATTTGCCGTTTTGATGCTACTCTCCATTTCCATGCAGCAGGACGGTACATCACCGCTCACCCGTGGCGAGTTTGATTCATTCAAACAAAATGATTTTGCCTTATTCCGAAGTGAATTTGAGGCATTCAAAAAGGATGATTTTGTGCCTCTCCGCGAAGAATTTAAGGCATTCCAGAAAACCACGAATGACCAGTTCCAGAAATTAGGCGAATACATTAAAGCGGAAGCAGAAGATACCCGCCGATATATTGATAAACGCGCTGACGAGACCACACGTCATTTCGACGTTGTCGCCGAAAAGATTCATCACGATATGGTCGGTATCCACAAGGACAAAATCAGCCAGCACGATGACAAACTGAAGAATCATGAGCAACGTCTCAAGAAGCTTGAGAAACAGTCGCCACTTCTGGCCGCTTGATAGGCATTTAAATACCGCGGTGGTGGATTGCTCCATCACCGCGGTTTTGAGGGCTCCTGCGTCGACATTTCTATCGAAGCCAGAGCTCCCAACGTTCTTGGATCCATAATGCTGCTGCGACCAGCGGAACTATGGACGCTGCGAGGCAGAGAAAGCCTAAGCCTTGCTGCCATGTCCAGTCATGTGACCCAAAATATGGGTAGATATGAGCAAGCACGTGACTTCCTTCCAGGGTAAGAGGAGTATTCTCCAAAGAACGCTAATTAGTATTATAAATAATTTAAATAAAGAGTCAATAGCCCAACACTAGACCATTTGCGCCATATAGCCGCATTTCAATCGCGGCGATCTCCGGGATCGCCGCTTTAATTTGTTTAGTGATATTCACCACATCGGCAAAGGTTCCGCTGTTCGTATTCAGAAGAAAGTTTGCATGCTTTTCACTCACCTCCACACCGCCGATCTTCAAACCACGTAGGCCAGCCGCTTCAATCAATTTCCACGCTGGTGTGCCGTCAGGCATGGACTTAAAACAAGAGCCGGCCGTTTTCAAATGAGGCTGCGTCTCAATTCTTTTTTTCAACAGTTTTTCAACATCTGCTTTGATGTCCGCCGGTTCTCGAAATGGCACCTCCAGTGTCACTGACCAAATAATTGGCGGAGCTTCGGTGGATGGAACCTTGGTTTGGTCTTTAAACCATGATTCACGATAATGGTAGTCGCAATCATCACGAGAAAAGTTTTGCCATGTGCCATCCACGAATATGTGGACTACGCGCACAAAGGAATCAAACCATACTCCGGCATACCCTTGGCCAGCATTGCCGAACGCCGCTCCACCAATATGACCAGGAATGCCAGAAAGAGGGGAGAGGTCGAGACCTTGTTCTGCAAGTTCATTAATCAAGACAGCCAAAATCTTGCCTGCTTCGACCATTACCGTATTCCCATGAATCTTTGTCGCGTCTGCAGTGATGCGACAGACAACCGCATCCACGATTCCATCGGCAAAAACTGTGTTGGATCCTCCGCCAAGCATGATCAGTGGTACGTGTTTCTCTTTTGCAAAGTTATATGCTGTTTCAGCATCTTCTGATGTCTTCAGTTCGGCGTAATAACGCGCAGCCCCGCCGATACGCATAGTTGTTTTGCGGCCAATGGGGGCGTTTTCTTGGAAGTCCATGGAAAACAGGTTTAGCAGGTTGAGCAAGTATAGAAGGTTTGAGAAAAGAAGGAACCTGCCAAACGTTCTAAACATGCTAAACCTAACGTTTAAGCGTCCACGCCACACGCTCCATTACCTCCAATATTTTATCGGCGCGGTTGCGGCGCTTGGCCATCGTAGCCAGTTGGACCAGCGCCGCCAGGACAAACAGGCCGCCGGCGAGAGCTAGGAAGCCGGTTTGGGTGATCGGCTGCTTAAAGAAAATCAAAATTCCTTGCACGAGAGAGAGAGCAAAGACGCCGATTAACATTCCAACCACGAGAGTGACCAGCACAACGTGCGCGTGATTGTCTTGATTATCCTGCGGGGCGCTCGCGAGCTTTGTAAGCACTTCACTATCGATGATGACGGATTTATTACCATGATCTTGGAATAAGCCGGTTACTTTCCGTTGCAGCACTAAACCAACGAATGTTTTGAAGGGCACATTCGTTTTGCCTTCCACGATTACTTTTCGATCTCCAGTGGGAATCTCCACCTCGTAATCGGTATCAAATTCATCGTCGACTTCGGCATTGCGTGGCATGGACCTATTGTGAGCGTTTTTGCCAAGGAAGGCAATTGCCGTTAAGCGGCTTCTGATGAAGCTTGCAGAGCGGCGATTTTTTCACGGATCTGCTGTTCAATCCGCTCACACCGACGACGCGCGTCAAGCTTGGTCATCAATTCCTCGTGATGATAGTTTTGTAGACGATGTGTAGACTCTCTCTCAACCACTTGCATATAATGAGCGTTTGACTGCTGAATTTGTCCTAGCTCTGCCTGCAATTCTTCCAAGGTCGGCTCTTTTTCTGGAATGTTATCTTCGGCTGG
>DATDTQ010000067.1:0-9866 GCA_035290765.1 Candidatus Peribacteraceae bacterium | reverse complement strand
TTCTTGAATAACAGAGCTCCTTTCTCCGGCGCCCCGTAGGCAGATTATTTCATACACAAAATTGAATTGGGGGAATGCTTTGCACGGCGCCGGAGAGAGGCAGGGAGAGAGGATGGTCAAGGGCAAGGTTGCAGCACGCAGAGTCAGTGAGCAGTTACTTTTGGAGATCAAGGCATTGTTAAATTGTTAAATTGCTAAATTGTTCGCCAGCCTTCGCATCTGCTTCGGCCGGCAAGCAAGGCTCTGTCCGATAAGCAAGCGAAGCGCGTGTTTTATTTTTTTAGCAATTTAACAATTTAACAATTTTTCAGTTCCCCTTTGACAAACCTCCCGTAATCCCCGACCCTATCCCCGCTCCATGCCCAAACATTTAGTCATCGTCGAAAGCCCGACCAAGGCGAAAACCATCAAAAAATTCTTGGGCAAGGATTACACGGTCGAGTCGAGCATGGGCCATATCCGGGATTTGCCGACCAGCGAACTCGGGATCGACACCGAGCACGGTTACAAGCCGACTTACATAATCCCGAAAGAAAAAGCGACAGTGGTAAAGAATCTGAAAGCCGCGCTGAAAGAAGCCGATGATCTATGGATCGCGACTGACGAGGACCGCGAAGGCGAGGCGATCGGCTGGCATCTTTTGACCGCCTTGAACGTAAAAAATCCGGGCAAAACCAAACGGATCGTTTTTCACGAGATCACCGAGGAGGCCATAAAAGAAGCGATCTCAAATCCGCGGACCATCGACATGAAACTGGTCAATGCCCAGCAGGCCCGGCGGGTACTGGACCGCCTGGTCGGCTACACGCTCTCGCCTTTCCTTTGGAAAAAAGTTTACCGCGGACTGTCCGCCGGCAGGGTCCAGTCCGTAGCCGTCCGCCTGATCGTGGACCGCGAACGCGAAATAAAAGCTTTCATGCAGGAAGAGTATTGGAGCATGACGGCGAAACTGAAAAAGAAGGGACCGGCGGACGAAGAGTTCGAAGCCGATTTGAAACAACTGGACGGTGAAAATTTCGTTCCGAAGACGGGACCGGAAACCGGCGCACTGGTGAAAGACATCGATTCCAAACCGTTTGGCGTGACAAAAATCGATATCCGGGAACTGAAAAAAACACCGCCGCCGCCTTTTACGACTTCGACTCTGCAGCAGGAGGCCGCGCGAAAATTGGGGTTCTCGGTGAAGCAGACGATGGTCGTGGCCCAGCAGCTCTATGAAGGAGTGAATCTCGGCAAGGGCTCCGGCACCCACGGACTCATCACCTACATGCGCACCGATTCGGTAAGCTTAAGTGAAAAAGCCCTGGCCGACGCGAAGAGGACGATAGAAAAACTTTATGGGCGGGAATACATGCTCGCCGCTCCCAGGACATACAAAACAAAATCAAAAAGCGCGCAGGAAGCTCATGAGGCCATCCGGCCGACGGATATGGGCCGCACACCGGCGTCGGTGGCGGACAGTTTGGACGACCAGCAGCTGAAGCTCTACACATTGATCTGGAACCGCTCTATCGCCACCCAGATGGCGGACAGCGAGATCCGCCGGGTCGGCGCCGATATAGAGGTGGCCGGCGCCCTGCACAAATACACTTTCCGGGCCACGGGACAGACTATTCTTTTCGACGGATTTCTCCGGGTTTATTTCGAGGACAAGGACGAGGACCAGATAGAAAAGGACCGGCAAGCCGGGGAAATGGAAGGTGAAAAGCTGTTGCCGCCGCTAAGTGAAGGCGAGGCGCTAAAGATGATCTCGCTCGATCCCGAGCAGCATTTCACCAAACCTCCCCCGCGTTATACGGAAGCCAGCCTGGTGAAAAAAATGGAAGAAGAAGGCATTGGCCGGCCGTCGACGTATGCCCCGACCATCTCCACGATCCAGCAGCGCGGTTACATACACAAAGAGGGGAAGCAGCTGGCTCCGGAGGATATCGCGTTCACGGTCACCGATCTGCTGGCCAATCATTTCCGTGACATCGTCGACTTAAGCTTCACCGCCAAAATGGAACAGCGGCTCGACTCTGTCGCCGAAGGCACCGAGGAGTGGGTGCCGTTTATAGATTCTTTTTACGGACCTTTCTCGGCACTGGTTCAGGAAAAAACCAAAGAAATAAAGAAGCAGGACATCATGAAGGATCGTGAACTGGGCCAGGACGAAGCAACCGGTCTGCCGATAGTCGTCCGCACCGGACGTTTCGGATCCTATGTCCAGCTCGGCATTTGGGACAAAGAAAAGGGCAAAAAAGCCAAGCCCAAGGCCGCTTCGCTTTTGAAGGGCATGAAAGCCGACACCGTTACGCTGGCAGAGGCAAATGCGCTGCTGTCGTTCCCCAGGAATCTCGGTAAAGACAGAAAAGGTAATTCAATCGAGCTCCACCTCGGCCGCTTCGGCCCGTATCTGAAAGCCGGAGAGATCACGGTTTCGCTGCCGAAAGACGTCCATCCCTTCAACGTTGACCCGGCCATGGCCGCCAAAATGGTCGCGGAGCGGGAGGAAAAAAACGCGGAACCGGCCGTTTCATTCGGCAAAGATCCCGTAAGCGGCGGCGAGATGCAGCTCAAATCCGGCCGCTTCGGGCCGTATGTAACCGATGGAAAAATCAACGCCTCGGTTTCGAAAAAAATCGATCCAGCCACCCTTACCAGCGAGCAGGCAGTCGAAATTTTGAAGAAAAAGCGCGAAGCCGGCCCGAGCAAGTGGAAGGGGAGGTGGAAGAAGAAATGAGGCGTGAGAGATAAACATGCGGTTTTTTTAATTTTTTCCGCACCGAAGTCGTCAAATATATTTAATTCTTTTGACATAGTCAGTTAAGTAAACTAACTTATGTTCTGTTATGAGACGCCAACCTCGACACCATTTGGACGAGCAAGTGTTCCTGCTTTTGGGACAATTGTTTTCCCTCAGCAAGAAACTGGCCGAGAAACAATTCGTCGTTCTTGACATTACTGTGTCTGAATATTCGCTGCTTCGAATAATCGAAAACACACCGCGCATAACAGCCGGCGAAGCCAGAAAAAGACTGGTTTCCAGTGCTCCTTCGGTCGCGCAACTCGTGAAAAGTTTGCAACGGAAAAAAATGATCGAGAGAGAACAGGATGCAGCGGACATTCGTCGTCAAAAAATAGTTCTGACTGCCAAAGGCAGAAAGGTGATTACGAAGGCCAGGAAAGCCATTCAATCGGCCTTGCATTCGTCGAATGTTGCAGAAAACGTTTTGCATTCACTGCTTAAGAATCTCACTATTCTTTCTTCTTCCCTCTCTTCATATGGCAAATAAATTGCCGTCCGCGCTGACTGCGGATCAGCTAGAGCGCATCCAAAGCGGTCTTGGATTTTTGCGTTGGACATTCGTTCTCATGCTTCTCCCCGATGTTTTCGGGCTTTACGGATTCGGATGGCTGGGTGCGCTGGCGTCCGTTCTGGGTATTGTCGCAACCACAAAAATTCGCAGGGTCGTCACAGAAATTCTGGAACCAATGAAGACATCTTCTGACTCAAAGATTGAGACCACCCGACCCGCCCCCTTCGTGCAACAATCAGCCGGGTTCGGCGGTTTGGAATTACAGCGGATGGCTGAAAAAAAGGAGGAAGCTGAAGAGAAAAACCAGCCAACACCACTGGTATCAAGAGAGCCATCCGTGTTCGAGAATGTCAATTGGGAAGAATGGATCGGGAAAAAGCTCCTCCAGAAAGCAGGCATCCTGATCGTTCTCATCGGAATGATCGTGTTCCTAAAATACTCCTTTGATAATCATCTCATCGGCGAACTTGGCCGCATCGCTCTCAGCACCGTGGCGGCTGTTGCTTTGCTCATCGCCGGAGAATGGTTTCAGAAAAAATACTCTCTGTGGTCACAAGCGTTCACCGGAGCCGGTTTGGCGCTTCTATATTTTACGGTTTGGGCGGCGCATGTTTTTTATCATGAAGAATTGCTGGCGCAGCATGGCCTGAGCATTCCGTCGGCCATGGCCATGGGACTGTATTCGCTCATCACGCTTTTCGGTGCTCTTGCGTCTATCCGTTACAGAGCCCAAACCATTGCGTGGTTCACGATCTTGGGTGGTTATTTGACACCATTTCTTATCAATTCACCGGAACCAAATTTTGTCAGCCTGACAATCTACCTCGCCATATTGACCGCGGGGGTTCTTACCCTCTCTTGGCATCAAAAATGGCCATATCAGTCTCTGGCAGCTTTCGTCCTCACACAACTGTATCTGTTTGGCCTCGTCTACCCCGCGATCCCTATTTCCGACGCGCAACAGACCCTTATCGCCATTGGATTCTTCATCCTCTTCGCGTTACCTCCACTGCTCTATCAGTTCCGCCTTAAGCATGCCGCAGAAGCGGATGACATCGGTCTGATCATCTTCGATGGAGCCGCCGCATTTTTTGCCGTGGTTGATGCACTCGGAGGATTCGGCGGCCAGTACGTTGGCCTTGTTTCACTGATTCTTGCGGCAATTTACATCGCATTCGCAGCGGCAGCTCTGAATAAGCGATCCGAGGACAATCTATTGGTCAACACGTATTTGCTCGCGGGAATCGGTCTCATAGCGCTAGCTCTCTATGCACAGATGAAATGGGAATGGGTTGCCGCCGGATGGGCCCCCTTCTCCGTCCTCCTCCTGCTTGTCGGTGTCCGGCTTGAGCGCAGAAGCGTCTTCAATTGCGCGACGGCATTGCTCGGCGGGTCAATTTTGTTCCTCGTGATCAATATGCCGACGTTACAGTCGGGAAGTGAAGAAATATGGCATCCTTTCACATCGCACTGGGCTTTACTCAGCTACATAGTATTCTCCTGCCTGCTTGGATGGGCGTATCTGAGCAAGTCACTGCCAAAGAAATTGATGCCCTCGGAGGAATTCAGCATGAATCTGGTTCCCGGTCTCCATGCGATTATCGCTTTAATCGTATTTGCAGCCATCACATTTGAGACGACCGGACTGCATTGGATCATCACCTTGCCTCTTGCATTTTCCTACCTCGCCTTCTCTGTAATAGCGATCATCATCTTCGCTCTCACGGGACTGACAGTCTGGTTCGCCGCGGCTTTCCTGGTCCAGGTGCTGGTTCTGCTCTTCACATTTGCCTTCGGCGGTACCTCAGGAATGGTGTTGATGAGCGGTTCACGGGTCATGCCATTCCTGCACCCATGGGCTGCCGTTTCAGCGTTATCCATTCTGGTAATGGCAGGTTTCCTGTTCGCAGTCCTCCGTCAAAGGAACCACTGGCTGAACACCGGGCATTTGCGGGGCCTGATAATCGCTGTCGCCTGCTCGCAGGTATGGCTGCATTTGACAGTGGAAATCCAGCATATGCAAACCACGTTCCTCTGGTCCGACTTGCTTTTTAACAGAGTTCTAAGTGCATGGTGGATTATTTTCTCTGTCCCGTTCTTCTGCATTGGAATTCGCAAAAAGCATCAATTTATTTTGAGAGCCGCGGTTTTCACGCTCTGCATCCCTCTCGCAAAAGATTTGCTAATGATGCTTGGCGGACGCACAGATCTTTATGAAGTGAGCCTGTGGACTGCCATACCGCTAATTCTGATCGGCATTTCCACGCAATTCAATGTTCGTGATCTGCTGATAGCCGGAAGCACAATGCTGGCAGTAACGATGGCAACAGACATGCTTCATACGCTTGCCAGCGATGCAGGACTGCTTCGTACCGTCTGGTGGGCAATCGTGGGGCTTATCACCATCGGCATCGGTTTTATAAAAAAAGAACAAGTCCTCAGACGTCTGGCCATCGGTATTTTCGCGGCGACGGTTGTGAAGCTTTTGATATTCGATTTCGCAACTCTGTCCACGGGCGTACGCATCGTCGCTTCCATTCTTACCGGATTGCTGCTGATCGGTGCATCGTACCTCTATCAACGTTTCGACAATGTCCTAGTCAAGTCTAATTCTTGATTTTTTATTTTTTTATCCTGCTTTCATGCGCCGCATTACATTCGCCGTCTTCGTTCTGTCACTTCTGCCTTTATCCGCATCTGCAGAAGAATTTACAACCAGCCGCGACGTAAAACTTCCGTCAGTCAGCAAATCGACAGCGGCGGTTTTGGAACTCGATTCTTACGCACTTCAGGACCCTCACACGGGATATTTGGTAATCGATTCACAGTCTGTGGCAGTTCCTTTCATCCGTTTGGATGACCAAATCAATCTGATGTCGGAGGCGCTTTTCGATCAAGTCCCGCAAAGCGCTGACACTGTTCCCAAAACGAATATCGAACAGCTGCGCGATGAAAATCCACGGACATATTTTCAGCCCCTGACGAACCGTGAATTAGTCGTTAAATTTCATTTCAGGAAAATTGTCGCGCCCGCTGAGTTATATCTGGATTTAGATGAAAGCTGGGCGGAATCGATTCATGTTCGCTTGGGACTTTCGCCTTCTGAGATGAAAGATGCAGTCATCGGTGAGTCCTCGAATACGGACATTCGTCTCTCGGGGGAACAGGCGAAATATTTCGAGGTTACCGTCCGAATCAGCGAAGGCGTTCTTCGAATCAACGAAATGAGATTAATGACTCCGCGGTCGAGGATACTATTCGTGGCCCAGCCAAATGAATATTATAGGCTGCTCTATGGCTCGAGTGGATCCGTGAGAGGCCCCGTATTGAAGAATGTATCAGATGTAAATGCCATCCAAGCGATTCTGGATCCAGCCAAGAAGCTGAGTCGGGAGGCGCAGGACGATCATGACGGTATTCCCGCGTCATCCGACAATTGCCCCGCTGTCTGGAATCCTGACCAGAAAGATCAGGATAAGGATGGAATCGGCGACGCTTGTGACAATTGTCCAGCTGTTGCCAATTCCGATCAGGCGGACGATAACCATAACGGCAGAGGCAATCTCTGCGAAGACGATGATAATGATGGTGTAATCAATGCTCTCGACAACTGCCCCAAAGCGTACAATCCAGCGCAGGCAGACGAAGATCAGGATGGCATCGGTAATGTTTGTGATCCGTCTGATGATCGTTGGAGCGAGGATCGTCCTTGGCTGCTATATGGAAGTATGGCCGCGATCGTGATTGTCCTCTCCGGGGCCGGGGCTTTTATTTTGAAAAGATCTTCCAAAAAATAGTAAAGGCGGCGGGTTGTTCACGCCAGATTGTCCCGCCAAACATTTGCTACCGCGTACCGCGGAAATTCTTCTTAAAAAACCCGCCTCCCTTCTAAAGGAACCGGGTTTACTGCCCCTGCTTCTGCAGGCAATCACTTCAGCCGCTCAGTCACCAGACCGAAGGCTTTGTCTTCCGGATCGGGATCGATCCGGTAGACCTCGTCACCAAAGACGTAGACCTGTCGGACGGGAAGACCGCAAAGCTTTTGGATCTGACCGGGGATCAGATGAACCGAATGCCGGTTCAAGAGACGCGGTTCGACGGCCTGGAACCAGGCCCGAATCGCAGCGTGCGGATCGCCGTTGGCGCTTTTGATCAGCGCTTCGAGCTTGAGATCCTTCCGTGGCCGATACGGGACGTACTTGGTCTCCGAATGGATCCCGTGATCTTCTTTCACCAGAACCAGCTCGCTCCGGAGCCGCACCCGCTCTGGCAGGGTCCTGTTCTTGGTCTTCGTGGTTGACGCGATGGTCATCCTTCTCTCCTTCTAAAAAATTGGAACGAAATGGGGTGATTTTTTGCCTGCAACTTAGCAGGGCGGGCTATGGACTTTTTAAATTCCACCGCGGCGATTTTAGAATCGCCGCTACGGATTTTTTGTCCGCAGGCCACTATGCTCAGGGGAAACGGTGATGAAAGGAGCAAATAACAAAACGACCCTCTTTTTTCGGGAGGGCTTATTGGCAATCGACTCAGTTCGCTTAGACACCAAAGCCCTTCCGCTTCTTAATGAGGCGGACGCGAATGACGAGGGCGACGGTGACGGAATGAATAATCATCTGAAGCTATTGTTTTTCATATAAAGTTTTGTGTCAAGTGATGTCGACGCAAGCGATCCCGAAAAGCCTGGTCGTATGACGACTGTCGAAGATCAACATCCTGGGAAGGTTTATGGAAGCTATTGGATTCTGGCAGGCCATCCTTAACGTTGTCAGAATATCACTACCGGGAGTCCCTAGGAGTTTATGTCCATGAACGAGAATGCCTCGAAAAGCTGGGAGAAAGGCCGGATATGTCAGATCAAGCACTCCTCCACGATTGTAAAACTATATTGCAGCAATATGATGCCGAAAAAGATATTTATATTCACGACACTTTTCCACTCACAGCTACGGGAAAAATTGATCGTGTACGAATTCAAATGGACTCAACAAATAAGAAATAACTGTAAGGTTTCCGTTGTCATGAAGGTATTTGTTTCCATACTCTTAACATTCCAAGGAACAACAGAACCAAAACGCCACTTCCAAAGAGTCCAGTATAGAAAAATGCCTGATGCAGTGTGAGCATCTCTGACCAATAACCAATAATAGGAGAAGCAAGTGCAATGATGAGCGTGCTTACAAAAGAGTGAACGGATAGGACTGTTGCTCGGATATCTGATGACGTCATTCGATTTATAAGGGCAGTGGAAAGCGGCGTAGTAGCACCTATCAGCGATCGTCCCATAAGGAGAATTACCAATCCAAATATTGAAGTTGTGAAACCAAGGATAAGATATGTGCCTGTTATAAACACCACAATGATCAGGAATAAAAGCCGATCATCAAACATCCTTTCAAGCTTTGGTGTCATTTGCGCAAAAAAAGCTGCTATCAATAGTGCTATCGCATGCGTTATGCCAAAATATTCGGTTGGTAGATGTATGAGTTCCTGATACGGCTGAGTGAACCACAATAATATTCCAATCATACTGATTGTCGTTGCACTGAGTAGCACAATCTTACTTAGAGCAGCCCGATGAAACAACGTGTCCATTGTGACCCTTGCCATCAAATCAATGTGCCCCGTCTCTTGCAACTTATGCCTTGTCGGTTCAATTATTGTAAACACAAGAGGAATTGTTGATAAAACAAATGGAACAGTAAGCCAGTACGCAGCACGAAGGCTGACAGAAGCAGCAATAAACCCGCCAATTATGCTGACGATTGCTTGCGCGGCTGCGTTGACACTCTGGGTTCTGCCGGCGATTAGCCGATAGCTACTTTCTTTTCCCTGCTCCAACAATGTGTCATACATCGTTGCCTCTATAGTCCCCGAAAAGCATGCAAAACCAATCGCCCAAAAAAATTCACCAACCATGTATTGCGTAAAGCCGTATGAAGCAGCCCAAATAAGTATTCCTGTAGAGGCAGCTATTGAGCCAATAAGCAGTGTATTCTTCCTTCCCCATCTGTCGGACATGTAACCTGATGGAATTTCCAGAATGAGTGTAGTAAGGGAATAGAAACCCAAGATGAGAAAAAACTGATTCACGGTTACATTGATGGACTCCAGAAACAGGAATATTACTCCAGCGAACACCAGGGTTCCCCTGAGGGCAGATATGAGATAGAGCTTTACGATGTTTGAACTGATATTTCTCATCCAATTGAAATAGGAAAGCAACCAACAGGACTCGCTGCAAATCTACTGAGAGAAAACTCTTAGATTTGATCCAGGTCAAACACATGGAAAATGAGAAAACGATCTAACCGGAAACGACCAGGCCGGGATCTTTGGATTTCGAACCGTAAATGTTTCTGATTCTGATAACCACAAGGCAATAGTACACGAATACATATGTATTGCCACGCTTGTCTAGGTATGGTGTCATACCATTTTGCATTTAAAACATAACTAATCGGTCATTCGTAACGGCATCATCTCGTACCGCGTAGCGTTTACTCAAGCCAAGAACTCCATACCGCCAGCGCGTCTGATTAAGAACGTTTTAAACGCGAAGTGGTA
>DATDTQ010000066.1:0-14146 GCA_035290765.1 Candidatus Peribacteraceae bacterium | reverse complement strand
CTCTGAGCAGTTCCACTGTTTTATCACGATCTGGGGGAAGGTCACGGCCTCGCTCATATGCCACGCCTACTTCGTACTGCGCATTAGCCTCTCCCTGCGCCGCGGCCTGTTCAAAGAGGCGATAGGCTTTTGCTGTATCGGTAGCAACGCCTTCGCCATGCTTGTACATGATACCCAAATTAAATTGGGCGCCTACATCGCCCTTGTCCGCCGCCAGCTGAAAATATTCGGCGGCTTTCTGTAAATCCCGAGGCACGCCGGTCCCCGCACAATATGAAACGCCCAAATTATAAAGCGCTGTCGGATTTCCTTTTGCGGCAGCTTTTTCAAACCACTTCACGGCCTCTTCAAGATCCTGTCGAACACCACCTTTCCCCAATAAATAGGCCGAGCCAACGGCAATCTGAATTTGAATATCTTCAATCATGCCTGGGTGGATGCCTTCTGGTAATTCATTGGACTCCGGAGACAAATCTTCAAAGCGGTTTGGCATACTTATACCCTAACATTATTTAAAAATTAATCAAGTATGTTGAGAACCCAAGGAGATGAGTACCATCTCAACATTATGCAACTGACCCAAGCCATCCTGCCAGTGGCTGGCCTTGGTACACGGTTCCTACCGTGGACGAAGGCAGTCCCGAAGGAACTGCTGCCGCTCGGCAATGAGCCGATCATTGCGCATATTGTCGATGAATGCGTCGCAGCCGGAATTCAGGATATTTGTTTTGTCATCAGCCACGGTAAAGAAGCGATTCCCGCTTACTTTTACGAAGACCCCGCGCTCGAAGCCGAACTGGAACGGCGCGGGAAGAAGGAGCATTTAGAACAGTTACGAAAATACGATGATGTGAATTTTCACGTGGTCTACCAAGATGTCCAACACGGTGACGGCCACGCGATTTTGCAGGCGGCTGACTGGGTAAAGAGCGATCACGTTGCCATTTGCTTTGGCGACGATCTCTTCATCGAAAAAGATCCGGCAATCGTTCAGCTGAAGAAAGCCTATGAAGCTTCGATTGAACCTGTCCTGAGCGCAGTCGAGGGGCCTGATGCGGCGATCATTGCTCTGCAGCAAATCGACCGCAGCCAGACGGAGCGTTACGGGATTGTTGATGTGGAGAAAGAAGATGCGAGTAATCCGCGGCTGAAGAAGTTACGCGGTCTCGTGGAAAAGCCAAAACCCGACAAAGCACCTTCGAATCTGGGCATCGTGGGCCGCTACATTATCCCGCGCTCAACGTTCGGCATTCTGCCGCAGGTGGAGGGTAGCCACGGCGGAGAAATTCGCTTAATTGATGCGCTGATCAAACAGCTCGGGCCTATCGAAATTTATGGCTACGAATGCGAAGGCCGCCGCCTCGACACAGGCACGCCAGAAGGATACAAAGAAGCCGTGATTGCGCTGGGTTAATTTGTCATGGTGAGCTCTGTCGAACCATGACAGAACCCAAGGTAGTTTGTCGTCTTTCGACAGGGCTCAAGATGACAAACCTGTTAATTACAACTTTCTAGCAACGCCGGTGACCGCGGCGAGTAGCGGAACACCGTGTAATTGCGGCAAACCGCTGACGGTGAAACTGGCCGCGAATCAAACCCGAGCGACCGACGTGCCTGCTGATCGTTTACATACGATTGAAAAGCAGGGCTCATACCAAATACCGGCGCATATCCTTGAAGAGGAGAATTGCGGAAGTACGGGTGCAACTGAGCGCGGGCGGCGCGGAACGGCGAAGAAATGAAGAACTGTTCCAGCGGGCTGCTGTAGACCAAACGGCTCTCCGGAATGTTGTAGCGGCGCACGACGGTGTCGTAGCGCCGGTCATCGACCGGACGACTTAGTGGGTAATAATTTTGGGTGCGGCCATGGCGGCGTTGCCAATCAAAGTCATCGTTATCCCATTCGTGATCATCATCGTCATTGTCCCAATCATCGTTATCGTCATCATCGTCGTCATCCTCATGACGGTCATCATCGCAGGGGCGGTACGTGTTGTAGCCGCCTTCCCAAATATCACCTTGGAAGCAATAAGCGTCATCGTCATAACGGACGGTTGCGCTGGAACTAGCTTCTACTTGGGGGAGAAGGGCGAGGAAGCCGAGGTAGAGAAACACGAGAAGAAGGCTTATATAACGCATTGGCGAGGGATTGAAAGTTGCAAAGAGTGTGTGATAGTAACAATCTAGGCTGCTCTGTCAAGTTTTTCTTACTCAGGTTGGCTGGCGCGCCACGGGGGGTGAAGGGGCAAGCGGAGGGGCTCTTGGCGCGCCGGCGTTTTGGCGCCACCTTTGTCGCCGGACAAAGGTGGCTCAAAGTTCGCGTCGTAACAGCTCGACTTCATCTCTAAGATCAGCGGCTTTTTCGAATTCCAGATTTTCCGCCGCCAGCTCCATTTGGGCCTCCAATTCCACCATGAGGCGCTTCTTTTCGTCTTTAGGGATCTTCTGGTGGTTTCGCTTTGGTCGGCGCAGTTCCAGAGCTTTTGAAGCCTCAGTGATGTCATGCACCGCCTTTTCGATGCTCTGCGGCGTGATGCCGTGCTTTTTGTTATGAGCATCCTGGACAGCCCGACGGCGGTTCGTCTCAGCGATAGCCGCCTCCATGGCATCAGTCATTTTATCCGCATAGAGCGTGACGTGGCCGCGGATATTACGCGCCGCGCGTCCGATTGTTTGGATCAAAGCGTCGCGTGAACGAAGGAAGCCCTGCTTATCGGCATCCAGAATGCCGATGAAACTCACTTCGGGAAGATCAAGGCCTTCGCGGAGCAGGTTAATACCGACCAGGACGTCGATGACACCGGTGCGAAGCTGTCTGAGAATTTCGATGCGTTCCAGGTTCTCAACGTCGCTGTGGAGATACCGAACTCGGTAATCATTATCTTGCAGATACTGCGTCATGTTCTCGGCGCTCTTTTTGGTTAACGTCGTGATGAGCACGCGTTCTTTATGCTTGATCGTTTCATTTACTTCTTTGAGCAGATCATCGATCTGGTTTTTGGTCGGTTTCACCGTCACCGGCGGGTCGAGCAAGCCCGTCGGCCGGATGATTTGTTCCACGAGTCGATTTTTTGGCGTGTGAGCGAATTCATATTTACCTGGCGTTGCCGACACATATACCGCTTGGTGAATTCGACTCTCAAACTCATCGAAGCGAAGGGGGCGGTTGTCATGCGAGCTCGGCAAACGGAAACCGTAGTCGATCAGCGTCTGTTTGCGGCTGAAATTACCCTCATGCATTCCCCCGACCTGCGGAATGCTGATGTGTGATTCGTCGACGAACATGAGGAAGTCATCAGGATAGTAATCGAGGAGCGTGCTCGGCGGCGCGCCCGGCGTGGAGTTATTGAGATAGCGAACGTAGTTTTCAATGCCGGTGCAGTAGCCTGTTTCCTTGAGCATTTCGACGTCGTACTCCGTGCGCTGCCGAATTCGCTCGGCTTTTCCCATTTCGCCCTTCTCAAGCAGTTCTTGCTCGCGAATGACCATCTCAGCCAAGATTTGGTCGGTCGCGTTTTGAATCTTTTCCGGCGTTGTCACATTGTGAGACGCCGGAAAGACGTGGAATTCTTGGAGGTCTTGGAGAACTTCACCGGTGAAGCTATCGACTTCCTGAATGACTTCGATTTCGTCGAAGGGAACTTCAATCCGGATCACCGTGTCGCCGCCCGGTGGGAAAATTTCCACCGTGTCACCGAGCGCGTGAAACATGCCTTGCTTGAAGTCCGTCGCACTTCGCCGATACTGGATATCCGTTAATCGACGCAGGAGTTTGTCGCGTTGCCATTTGTCGCCGCGTTCGATTTTGAAGGATAAGGCCTCGTAGTCTTCCACGTTACCAAGACCGTAAATGCAGGAAACCGAGGCGACGATGAGCACATCGCGCCGGGTCAAGAGATTGAACGTGGCCGCGTGCCGGAACTTAGCTATTTCTTCGTTAATGTCTGCGTCTTTTTCGATGTACGTATCGCTGCGCGGCAAATACGCCTCCGGTTGATAGTAGTCGTAGTATGAAACGAAGTAAGAGACGGCATTATTCGGAAAATACTGTTGGAACTCGCTGCAGAGCTGCGCGGCCAGCGTCTTATTATGCGCAAGGACGAGCGCGGGGCGCTGCAACTGTTGAATGATGTTGGCCATTGTGAATGTTTTGCCCGTGCCAGTCGCACCAAGGAGTGTCTGGTGTCGCTCTTTCTTATTGATCCCATCGACAAGTTTAGCGATTGCGGCCGGCTGATCTCCAGTAGGTTGATAGTTCGAGACTAATTGAAATGGCGTGGTCTTCATCTTACCAAAAGGAGAATGGTGGCTCCGGCTGGCCGTGGCTGGTCGCCGGTGGGTTTGTAGTTGGAAACGAGTTCGAAGGCTTGTCCTGCCTGCCCTGAGTGGGAGCGAAGGGAGCCGGGTCGAAGGGGCTTGCTCTGACTGGAACCGGAGGGTTTATTCAACATGTTCAAGGAGTTTACCCTTTTTACTCTTCTGCTCAAACGCTTCCCGCTTTTTCCCGGGTTTTCTGCGTAATCCTATCCACTAAACCGGCACGTATACCTGTGCGTGCACGCAAGATTTTCGCATATGTCGGATGTACAGGGGTCACCATCGTCGCATCCAGTAAGACAATTTGGAGGTACGCAACCAGGGATTGGTGAATTAACACAGGCCCACCCCACGCAGCTATCGCTGGTACAAGGATTGAAATCTTCGCACCATCCGTCAGTCACGCAGGGGGTGCACGGCGGCGGTAACGGCTCCGAGACACACACGCCGTAAACACATCCTTCCTCGGTACAACCATTCTCATCATCCACGCAACCCGCGACAGTGTTACAAGCACGACACGCGCCGTCATCCACAGGAGCATAATGGCAAGCTCCAGTCTCGCTATTACATGTGTCTGCTGTGCAAGCGTTTCCGTCGTTACAGTCTGAATGGGATTGGCAACAATTTTCATCGGCCGGCCCACACGGTGGCGGGGGTGGCGGCTCACACCCAGGTTCATTTGATGGCTGATGTTGGCACGATCCATTAAGGCAGAAATCACTCGTGCAAGGATCGTTGTCTATGCATTGCTGGTCCCAGCCGCAACCTTCACACTCTCTTCCACCAGTCGATTCGTGATGACAGGTAAATCCTGCGTCTGTGTCCACGCATGTATCCCAGGTACAACGATCTCCATCATCACACTCTTGATCTGCTTTAGGTCCACTACAAGAAGGTGGGCAATCAGCGTGAATAGATTTACAGACACCATCTTGGCAAAAGGACTTAAAACAATGACCCTCTTTATCGGGATCAGAAGGAATGCTTGGATCAGGGTCACAGTCGCGCGCGTCTGAGCACGAATTGCCATCTGTACTTGGTGTGCCATTTGCCTCGCGATCCGCCTCGCCAAAGCCTAAGTTCTCGGCGACCGACATGAAAAATTCCAAGGAAAAAGTAAAAATATTTCCTTGCACGCGTGCACCATTTGTTTGCGTTATCTGCATAACAAACAAAAGGACCGCAGCGAGAACGGGTAGAATAATCCAGGGTGCGCGCGGTGGGCGTTCCATGTCCGTAGGAATAAACCAATTGTACGCTTCATCGCTGGAGCACCAAATGTTGATTTGCAGACTGAGGAAACATGCCGCAAATGTTTGCGACAAGTAATATGGGTATTTAAGATCAAGCCATGCAGAAATCCCAGAAGGACTTCCTGTTCCGTTTACTCAACACTCCCAGCCCGACAGGGTTTGAAGCGGCCGGGCAAAAAGTTTGGACCAGCGAGGTGAAGAGATTTGCCGACAAGGTTGAAACGGACGCCTATGGCAACGCGTGGGCGACGCTGAAAGGAAAGACGGATCGGATTTTGATGTTTGAGGCCCACGCCGATGAGATCGGCTTTATGGTGAAGCACGTGACGAAGGAAGGCTTCATTCACGTGGACCGAATCGGCGGCAGCGACTGGGCCACGGCCCGGGGCCGTCGGCTCGTCTTCTTCGGCGATAAAGGCGAAGTGCGCGGCGTGATTGGCAACACCGCTATCCACATCCGCGACAGGAAAAATGGCGAAGAAAAAGCGCCCGAAGTGCACGAACTCTATGTGGATGTGGGGGCAAAGAGCGATAAGGCAGTCGCCGCCATGGGTCTGCGCGTCGGACATCCGGCGGTGTACGCCGATAGCGTTGAGGAGTTGGGGAAAGACAGCATCATCGGCCGCGCGCTCGATAACCGCCTCGGCAGCTTTATCATCGCCGAAGTCCTCCGGAAGCTTTCAGAGAGCCGGACGAAACCGACGTGGACGGTTATTGCCGTCAACGCCGTGCAGGAAGAAATCGGCAGCCAAGGCGCGCAAATGATCACGCCTCGGCTCAAACCCGATGTTGCCCTGGTCTTTGACGTGACACATTCCACCGATACGCCCGGCATTGATCACAGCAAGCATGGCAAAATTGTTTTGGGCGACGGTCCGACCGTGACGCACGGCAGCTGCAATCACCCCGCCGTGGTGGAGCGTCTGATGACGACGGCCAAAGCGAAGAAAATTCCGCTGCAGCACGAAGCCTCTTCGCGTTTTAGTGGCACCGACACCGGTGCCATTTACTACCAAAACTGCGGCATACCGAGCGCGCTCGTTTCCATTCCGCTGCGTTACATGCATTCGGTGGTAGAAATGGTTCGCTTGCCTGATGTTGACCAGGTGATTGAGCTTTTGACGGCGTTTGCGGCTGGATTAAAGGAAAAAGATGGATTTACGGTAAAAATTTAAAGCATTGTCATCCTGAGCTCTGTCGAAGGATGGCAATGCGTGTATGGTTCGACAACGCTCACCATGACACGCATTAGCAAAAGGGCTCCGATCCGCTAATCTGGTCGTATGATTGATCTCGCCGATCTGCGGGCCCGGCCGGACGCCTATAAGAAGGCAGCCAAGAATAAAAATCTGAAAGTTGATATTGACGCTTTTCTAAAGCTCGACGAAAAACGGCGCGCTCTGATTCCTGAAGTGGAAGAGATGCGCGCCCGTAAAAACGAAGTGAGCAAGCAAGTGCCCAAGCTCACCGGAAAAGAAAAGGCGAAGGCGATCACCGACATGAAGAAGTTGAATGAAACGCTGAAGAAGAAAGCGGACGAACTCACGGCGCTCGAAACGAAATGGCAGGCACTGCAGTATGAACTGCCCGCCTTGCCGCTCGACTCCGTCCCGGTTGGAAAGGACGAGAGCGGCAACGTGGAGGTGAAGCGCTGGGGCGACCCTTCGACAGTGCTCAGGGTGACACCAGCGGAGGCGAAAGACCACGTGGCCCTCGGCCAGGCGCTCGATATTATCGATCTTGAACGCGGCGCGAAGGTAGCCGGCGCCCGCAGCTACTTTTTAAAAGGCGACGGCGCCCGGCTCGAGCAAGCGGTGCTGCGCTTCGCGCAAGATCACTTGCGGAAGAAAGGCTGGACGATTTTTCATCCACCGATCATTGCGACAAGGGACTGTTTTGTGGGAACCGGCTTTTTCCCCGGTGCCGATCAGAACAACATCTATGCAGTCGGCGGCCAAATGGAGTTAGGTGGCCCGATTGAAAGTGACAATGGCTACTTGATTGGAACGTCCGAAGTTTCCGTCTGCAGCTACCACAAAGATGAAGTGCTGAAAGAATTGCCCAAGCGCTATGCCGGCGTGAGCCCGTGTTTCCGGCGTGAAGCCGGTAGTTACGGTAAAGACACGCACGGGCTGTACCGCGTTCATCAATTCCAGAAAGTGGAGCAAGTCGTGCTCTGTGAAGCAGACACGGATACAGCGATGAAGATGTTTGAAGAGATCCGCACGAATGCAGAAGAAGTTCTGCAAGCCCTAAAGCTACCCTACCGCGTCATGACGATCTGCACGGGCGACATGGGGAAGGGGAAGGTCTTCATGCAGGACATCGAGACCTGGATGCCCAGCCACAAAGCGTATGGTGAAACGCATAGCTGCAGCTACTTGGGGGATTTCCAATCGCGCCGCCTCAACATTCGCTATAGCGATGCCGGCGGCGCCAAAAAATTTGTTCACACGCTGAATAACACCTGTATCGCTTCGCCCCGGATTTTGATTCCACTGCTCGAGATCTATCAGAACAAGGACGGCAGTGTGACGATCCCGGAAGTCTTGGTTCCATTTATGGATGGACAGACGAAAATAAGCACTAAATCCTAAATTCTAAATCCGAAGTTTTAGAATTTAGTGCTTAGTATTTAGTGCTTTCTGGAAAATTTTCCCTTGCATCAGGGCTTATCGGACATTAAAGTCCGCGCACTTTCCTTATTACTCAATGAAAGGTCATGCTTCCACATTGGCAGAACAAGTGAATCCATTCGCGCCTGTTCAAGGCCGCGTTTTTCCGCGGGTCCGCTTGATACAAATCCGATCGACCCCGTTGATCTGCCCGAGGATGCCAAAAATATGACCCCCGAAGTAAATGCGACGGCGTTCGATGCCCACGAGGCCCGAGTAGCGATTAACAAGCAGCTCCACCGGAATCATTTTCAAGAGACCATACGTCTGGAATTGGCTCAGGGAAACCACGATTAAGGCCTGGTTAGAGCCAATAAAACGTGTTATAATATAACACGTGAAACAAATAGTACACCCGGTTTCCGTTCATCGTATTCACCAATTTGCCGTGGCCGGTCTGGCGACAGGCATGCTTCTCACAATTGGCGTAGCTCATCAAGCCGTGCTGCAGGCGCAGCTCACCGGAACGGGCGCAGTGGAAACGGGGAGTGGCGAGGTACAAGTTTCACATGGCTGGGCGCCTTCAAATGCTCAACGCCAAAACGCGGAAATCATTATTGCCGGCGTTCATGATGAAATTCGTTCCTACACGCGCACTTCGCAGCCAGTTGCTGGCCTACATGCCAGTGCTGCAGATGAACGGGGATTTCTGCGCGAATTGGTCGACGAGATTGCCCGTTGGTTTGGACTGATTGATTGAATAAATTCTAAATATTAAGCCCTAAATTCTAAAACTTCGGATTTAGAATTTAGAATTTAGCGCTTATGATACTTCCTTCATGAATATTCTATTCACCAGATTTCCGCTGGAGAGTCGCTTGGGCGGAGCCGAGGTGCAAACGATGGCGCTGATGCGCGGTCTGCGCACTCGCGGCCATAGTGTGATGTTCCTGGGCAGTTGCCCGACGCTGCTTCAACTCTGCCGAGAAGAGAGAATACCGGCACGAGCGTTAAAAATTGGTCCGCCGCCGGTGACCGGTTGGCTGGCGCTCAGTTTCTTATGGAGACGGCGAGCGATGAGCGACAAGCTACTAGCTTATAGCTTAGAGCTTACCGCTTTGGGTAGTCCGAAGATTGATGCTGTCATGATGCTGAGCCTAACTGAGAAATTACTCCTCACTCAGCCATGCGTAAATCGAGGCATCAAGGTTCTCTGGATCGAACATGATCGTGTTGGTCGCTGGCTCCGACAAAATCCGTGGCTCCCGCGCTTACGCCGTCTAAGCCGATTGGCTACCACGATTTGCGTGTCCGAACTCAGCCGCAAGATCTATCTAGATCTTGGCTGGACACCGGAAAAGACGCAGACAATTCCCAATGGGGTCGATGAATCACGCTTGCGAAACACGGCCTCTCTGCCGCAGCAAAATGGCAAACATGTGGGTTGCGTTGCTCGCTTAAGCGAAGACAAAGGCGTTGATTTACTCATTGAAGCAGTGGGGCAACTGCCCGATGTTCAGTTAACCATTGTCGGATCAGGTCCCGACCAAGAAGAATTACATGCGCTCATCGAAGAACGATTTGTAACAAATCGGGTTACGGTACGGGCCACTCACGAGAATCTCGGCGCATTCTATCGATCAATTGATGTGCTGGTGCTTCCCAGCCGCGAGCACGATCCCTTCGGGCTCGTTGCCGCGGAAGCGATGCTCTCGGGAACACCAGTGATCGTCACGGACGCGTGCGGCATCGCTGGTTACCTGCGAGATGGGGAAGATGCGCTTATTGTTCCAGCAAATGACGCTGGAGCCCTGCAGCAAGCTATTTTGAAGGTATTGAATGACAAGGAATTACGTCAGTCGCTCGCTACCAGAGGCAGGCAGACTGCACAGAGTACGTTTCGTCTAGACCAAATGGCGGATCGATACGAATCTTTGCTACTCGGCTAAGATATACTGTTGGTAATGCATTGGTCGCCGCGCGCGCTTTTGACTGTGCTACGCACAGTCACCCTGAGCGAGGAACTTGCGAAGCAAGTGACGAGTCGAAGGGTTCTCATCGGTGGACTTACAATCCTTGCTTGTAGCGCGGCGGTATCGCCAAAATCTTACACGGTCCACAAGTTTGACGAGCCAATCGATGCTTTGAGTATTGGCGTGCCGACAGATGTCATCAATCTACAAGTCAGTGCAAAGGTAAATCGGGAATGGCTGCCGTGGCAATCACTTGAATTAGAAAAAGAATTCGATCCAACTCTTCGTGAATCAAATTTGGTGACGTTTCCCGTGGCCATCAGCGAAGTTCGTGTGCGGGGCGCGACTGAAGCCTATGAAGTTCACCCGCTCCGTGTATCCGACCAACCAGTTTCCTATTTAGAAGCAGCGTTGACGCCGCGCACTCGCCCCACGATTCTGCTGCGCGATCAGTGGGGCGCTGACGACTCTCTGCTGTATAACGGCAAGGCCAACACGCGCTCCGACGAGCCTGATGTGGAAAACGGCATCAGTAACGGCAAAAAGACGGAGCGCGAAATTGAATGTGAGCAGTGGGAAAAAGAGTATCCCGAGCAATTCCAAACCACGCGCACGGTTGGAGGCGACAGCGGCGGTACCTTCCGCTGGCCTCTCCGGTATTCACCGGAGGTCAACATTTTGACGGTGCACCACACCGCTTCGCGAACGACGGGCGATGCGCGCACCGGCGTGGAGCGTATGCGGCTTTTGTACCAGTACCACGCCAAAAACCGCGGCTGGGGTGATGTGGGCTACCACTACATCATTGATGAGAACGGTCAGATATACGAAGGGCGGCAAGGGGGCGCCGGCGTCGTTGGCGGCCATGCATACTGCTCTAATGTAGGAACAGTGGGTGTGGCGCTCATGGGGAACTTTGACGAAGAACAGCCCACGCAGGCCCAGATGCAGGCCTCGCAGTGGCTCCTCCGGCGGCTGGCTGACCAATACAAGATCAATGTCTCACAAGAAGTGTCGTACCACGGCAAAGTATTATCGCCGATTGTGGGCCATGGTGATTTAGTGACCACGGCCTGCCCGGGCTTCTTTATTCGAGAGACGCTCACTCAAGTACGCAAGAATGTGCGCAGTGGTATTACAGGGAACATTCGTTTCCCCGTTCCGCCCTGGCGTAGCGCTGTTACGCGCAGAGGTACGACAACGAGAATCCCGACTGCGAAAATTCGACTGATACCCAGCGGCTCGCTTGACGTGACCGGCCGCCCGGGCGCGCAAACTGTGATTTCGCTGTTGCTTCAAGCCGAAGCGACTCTCAATTCGCGCGAGCGGATTGCCGACGTTGTCCGCTCGGACCGCACCATCGGAGTCTGGCAGGATGTAGAGGGGCGAGAAATGCGCGTGCGTGATGAACTGATTCTGCCGCAACGCATGCGCACGGGCGAAGCCGTGTCGTTGCGTGTTCGAATTCAACTGCCGCAAAAGGAAGGCACCTACACGCTGACGATCGATGACATTCCGTACGTTTTAACGGTCAGTGGACGACCTCTCAGTGACCAGGAGAAGAACATTCAGGAGAAAGCCCAGCGCACGTCTTCTCCCCTTATTCCCTCAACGCCGACGCGGCCGGGTTTGTTGGGCCTTGTACCTCAGCGTGCAAAACCCACGACAGTTCAATCAAAGGGGCCACCCATTCGAATTCGCTTAGGCTGGACGGGTGATGTGGCACGGATTGCCCCTGGCAACGGCGCAAAAGTAAACGGCCGCTCATTGGCTGCTGGTTCTGTCCAACTGGAAAAAACCCAAGCCGGTTGCCGCGCTTCACAGAATGGAACGGAAATTGCCTTGGGAATTATCCGCATTGATAGCCCAAGTGGTATCCACACCGTCGAAAGTTGGGACCGTAGTTCAAACAGATTCCGCGGGGCAATTGAGTGCCAGATGGTCGATGGCCAGCTGGCCCTCATCAATGAACTACCGCTGGAGGACTACTTGGCCGGCTTGGCCGAGGAGCCCGATTCGGAACCGTACGAAAAACAGCGCGCCTTTGCCGTGGCGGCGCGCAGTTATGCCGCGTTTTATGTGAGCGCGCAAAATCGAAAATTCCCCGGCAAGCCCTACGACGGCGATGATTCGCCCGCTCGTTTCCAAGCGTACGGCGGGGCAGTCTTAGAGACGGCGAACCCGGCCTGGGTGCGCGCGGTGCGCAGCACCAGCGGCTTCGTACTGAAGAAAGACGGCCAGACTGTGAAGACGCCGTACTTCAGCAGCGACAGCGGCCGCACCAAGTCACCCGATGAAGTGAGGTGGCCAAATTTCCCCTTCGCCGAGGTCTTCTTGAGCAAGCCGGACCCGTGGTGTAAAGGCCTGTCCGATAACGGGCATGGCGTCGGTATGTCCGGCTGCGGTTCCGAGGGCCAGGCGAATGAAGGCAAAATCGCCGAGCAGATTTTGGAGTATTACTATCCGGGGACGAAGCTTGAAAGTTTGTCTGATTAAATAACCGGTTGATCGGCTATGGGCATCGTCCTGATGTCCGCACAGAGGCGGCAAGTTTCAACACGAACGTTATCGGTTATGCTAAATGTCCTCTTTGATACTTCTGTCGTGTCCACAAAGGAATGATGACATCCCGAAGGATGATGAATTTGTCGAGGCGCCGATTCTCTCTGTAAGAGAGAGTTGTTAGGCGAAACCAATCTTGGCAGAGGATTTCTTTCGGTGTCGGCCGGCCGGCGGATTTCGCGGATCGGCATTAAGTTCGGATGCCGGGGTAGAGAACAGGGGATACTGGCGAAGGCAATTGTGCATCAATTTTGGCGCGTTGAGTGGCCGTTTGGGCATCGATTGTCTCTTGCCTTTCTTTGTCCATCGCAACGACGGCAGATGTCGGATCAATATTTTTCAGGGAGTGTAAGGCCGACTGGCGCCAGTCAGCTTCTCTGAAGAGACGCTGCAATGCGACAGAAACTGACGGACGCAGCGCCTCTGTTCCAGCGGCACTTTCAAATGCACCAAGAATGTGAGATTTCTTTTCCTCGCTGTTGTCACTGGAGACAAGCTGCTGCGCTAGCTCAATGAGATATCCGCTGAAGCTCTTCTTGATGCGCTCCAAGCGCATGTGGAGAGCCGCTACATCTGCTTTATATAAACGAGGATCAATATGCAAAACGTGGTTCACCGCTTGTATCCACTGGGGATCAATTTGTATGCCGCTGTCTCCAAGTGCTTCGAGTTTCTTCCGGAATGATATTGCCCCGCTACGCAGCTCTCGCGCTTGGGTGAGGAGTGTTCCTCGATCCAATGGTTCTTGCCTGGGCTCTTCCTGCGCCACCGGCATGAATGCACTATGCTCCGAACGAATGCTGGAAATAATTGACACCGTTAAAAACGGTATCAATATGTCACCATGCCAAACGACAATTCTCCGCCGGATGATGATATTTTTGACCATGAGGAAGGAGAGAACAACGTCGGTTTGTCTGGTTTATCTGATCTAGATTTGGGAAGCGATGAGGACGCTGTTATTTCGGCTGGCTCACGCACAATTGATTATCATCTTCATTTGGCAGAGGAATGCCGAGCTCATCTCCAGAGAGAGCTGGCAGAACATGCTGCCGACGAAGACAACGCAGCGTACTGGTTGGATGAAACATGTTTTCATGTCGATGCTCTGAAAGGCAGATTGCCAGAAGATGATCCCAGAAGACCCCCTTTGATACCACCTGAATCATGGTCTTCTTCGCAAAAAGAACGTGTGAAAGCATTGAGTATGTTTTGTTCTACTACCAGAAACCTACTGAGCAAAATATTTGATGCTAAGAAAGCCTAATCATTGAAGATACTGGATACCTAATACCAAATACTTAATACTATTACCGTGCTTTCAGCGCAGTCACCCTTCAGTTTCATTCTCTTCGGCGGCTCCGGCCACCTTGCGACGATCAAGATTTACCCGGCGCTCTACACGCTCGCCTCGAAAAAGCGC
>DATDTQ010000065.1:0-17783 GCA_035290765.1 Candidatus Peribacteraceae bacterium | reverse complement strand
AAGGATGTTTTCTCACCAATGGGATTTGATGCCTTTGGTCTGCCCGCCGAAAACTACGCGATTAAGACGGGGATTCATCCCCCCAAGTCCATTGCGGAAAACACGGCCACGATGACGAAGCAGCTGAAGCGGATCGGAACTATGTACGACTGGAGTAAGACGCTCAATACGAGTCAGCCCGAGTACTACCGCTGGACCCAGTGGGTCTTTCTCCAGATGTTCAAAAACGGCCTGGCCTACCGTAAAGAAGCAAATGTGAACTGGTGTCCGAAGGACCAGACCGTTCTGGCTAATGAACAGGCGCAGAACGGCGTGTGTGATCGTTGTGGGACGCCCGTTGTCCAGAAGCCGGTGACGCAGTGGTTTTGGCGGATTACTGATTATTCACAACGTCTGTTGGATAACCTTGATAAGCTTGATTGGCCTGAGAAGACGAAGCTGATGCAGCGAAACTGGATCGGTCGGAGTGAAGGCTGCGAAGTTACCTTTGATATTGAAGGCAAAAGTGAAAAGGTAACGGTGTTTACGACACGCGTTGATACCCTTCCCAGCGGCACTTTTATAGTGTTAGCACCGGAGCATCCTTTGGTAGACAGTCTCACAACGGAAGAACAAAAATCATCGGTCAAAGCGTACCAAATGGAGACTGCAAAGAAAACAGACCTCCAAAGGACCGATTTAGCAAAAGAGAAAACAGGTGCGTTTACGGGTTCATATGCCTTAAATCCTCTGACAGGAGCGCGTATGCCAATTTGGATCGCAGATTTTGTGCTGGCTCATTATGGTTTTGGGGCGGTTTTTGCGGATGCGCACGACGATCGTGATTTTGAATTTGCAAAAAAATACAGTATACCGCTGAAAACCAATATTCGACCCGCTGACGGGAGCGAAGACAGCGAGATTCGAAATTTGAAACGCTGTTTCACCGAAGAGGGTATTTTGTACGATTCGGGCGAATTTGACGGACTGACTTCCGCTGAGGCTCGTCCGCGAATTGCAGAGCATCTGGAAAAAAAAGGAAAAGGACGCCCGGTTGTCACGTATCGCCTCCGCGACTGGTCCATCTCCCGGCAGCGCTACTGGGGCGCGCCGATTCCGATCGTTTACGATCCGAAGGGCGTACCTCATCCGATTTCAGAAAAACATCTGCCATGGTTACTCCCGACGGACGTCGAGTTTAAACCCACCGGCACGTCGCCCCTGGCGCAGAGTAAGGAATTGAAAGAACGAACAGAGAAGATTTTCGGTAAAGGTTGGACGCCGGAAGTTGACACCATGGATACGTTTGTCTGTTCGAGCTTCTATCAATTTCGATATCTCGCGGAGGGATCGGAAAAGGAATTTGTACCAAAGGATGTGGAGATCAAGTGGATGCCCGTAGATATGTATATTGGTGGGCCGGAGCACGCTTGCATGCACCTTATTTATGCGCGTTTTGTCACCATGGCACTCCATGATTTTGGCTACGTGAAAGCAGAAGAACCGTTCAAAAAATTAGTTCATCAAGGACTGATTACCAATGGGGGAGCCAAGATGAGTAAGAGTAAAGGCAACGTTGTCAGCCCGGATGAATTCATCAACCAGGTCGGGTCCGATGTCTTCCGGATGTACCTGATGTTCATGGGGCCTTTCACCGAAGGTGGTGACTGGAGTGACACCGGTATCAAAGGAATTGAGCGGTTTGTGCAAAGAATATGGAAGCTCACAGAGCCCTTAACAGAGGGGAAAAAACCGAACAATAAAGGTGAACAGTCTTTGGCTGCCACGGCAAAACTGCATGCCACTATCAAGAAGGTGACAGAAGACATTGAGCGCCTCCGCTTCAATACCGCGCTCAGCGCACTGATGGAACTTCTCAACGAATTGGAAAAGGAATCAGCTGTTTCCACTGAAACTATTCAACTGCTGAGCAAGCTCCTCAGTCCGCTCGCGCCGCACCTGGCGGAGGAACTTTGGGATCGAACCGGCGGCGAAGGTTTCGTTATTGATCAGCCGTGGCCAACCTATGACGCGGCAAAGCTCGTGACTGACACCATCACGGTGGTCGTGCAGATCAACGGCAAACTCCGCGCGCAGCTCACGCTGCCGGCGGATGTGGCCGAGGCCGATGCCATCTCGCAGGCCAAAGCCGACGAGAACGTCGTGCGCTTCTTGGCTGGTAAACCGGTGAAGAAGGCGATTTATGTGCCGGGGAAGCTGGTTAACTTAGTGGTGTGAGATAGGCTTCTTGGTAGTGCCGTTTTATTAATTTTCGGGCGACACGATCGCCTTTGTCGAGAACTGTGAGCAAACGCCCACGCATTTGCTGAAGCAGAGGATGCAATCGGACACGGGGGTCCACAACGCCGTTATCAATGTCGATGTCAGGGAAAAGTGTTTGAGTCAGATCAATGATCTGACTCCGAAGAGCCCGGATAAGCTCATATTCAGGCTCTGGGTAGCGATGTTTTTCTCGTTGGATTACGCAGCAGCGTTGCCATAATAGCTGCTGGTAGCGCTCACAGATTGGTTGTCGGAAAGCGGCCTTATCCATGACGGACCGATAGTACTCTTGCTATGATGATTTCCCATGGACGCTGTTTCAGAGATCAAAGCGCGGCTACCGATCGAAGAGCTGGTCGGACAATATTGTCAGCTGCAAAAGAAAGGCCGGAATTTTGTTTGTCTCTGTCCGTTTCACAATGACAAGCACCCCAGTTTCCTCGTCTCGCCGGATAAAGGCATCGGCTACTGCTTTGCCTGCCAAAACGGCGGCGACATCTTCTCGTTCTATCAACGCATCGAGAGCGTTGATTTTCGGCAGGCGCTCCATGACCTCGCCGAGCGTGCCGGTGTCACGCTTCCAGAACGTGCGGCAGAATCAACGGTAAAAAAAGACGAGAAGGAACGTTTGCGTGATTGCCTGGCTGCAGCGCAGGCCTTTTACCGAAAGTTGTTTCAAGCCGATGGAAAAGTCCAAGCCTACGTCCAAGGCCGCGGCGTTCCGCCGGAGCAAATCAAAGAATTCGGTTTGGGCTTGGCGCCCGATTCCTTCTCGGCGACGTATGAACATCTTTTGAAAGAAGGATTCTCGCGGCGGGAAATAGTGACGGCCGGCTTGGGTGTGCAAAAAGATCTCGAAGGCAAAATCTACGATCGCTTCCGCAACCGTCTTATTTTTCCAATTCACGACGGCAATGGCCGACTCATTGGCTTTGGTGGCCGCGCCCTTGGTGACGATGATGCGAAGTACCTTAACAGCAGCGAAAGCCCGCTCTACCACAAATCAGATGTGCTCTATGGATTACACCACGCGAAGGATGCAATCCGCAGTTCGCGCCAGGTCATCATGGTCGAGGGATACTTCGATGTCCTGGCTTGCCATCGGGTCGGCGTCAACAACGTCGTCGCTGTTTCCGGCACGGCGCTCACCGAGCAGCACGTGCGTCTTCTCAAGCGCAACTGTGACACCGTCATCCTGTGTCTCGACCAAGACCGCGCCGGCCAGGCGGCCGCTGAGCGCGCGTATACGTTATGTAGTAACGCAGGACTCCTGGTTCGTGTCGTTGTCCTTTCCGCCAAAGATCCCGCTGACGCAATTTTGGAAGATCCAAAAACACTCGAAGGTGCTCTGCGCGGTGGTGGTGAACCATACGTCGACATGGTGCTGCGCCAACTTTCGGCGACGAACTTAGCCGATATCGCGGCCAAGCGCGCCGCGCTGGCGCGTCTCTTACCGCTTCTGCAAGCAATTCAAAGCAGCACCGAGCGTGATCATTACGTGAGCACCGCGGCGGCCACCTTCGGGACCACGGCGGGTAACCTGCAAGAAGATTTAGAACGTCTGCCTCGTCAGGAGGTGCTGCTGCCCGTGGGTGTCCCGGAAGCGGCTGAAGCGGCCTCAATCTTTACGCGCACCGAGACGACTCTCGGTCTGTTTTTGGTGTTCCCGATGCTTTTGCCATTGCTCGACGAACTGATTGAACCCGGGCACGGTTTTTCTGCTTCACTGTATAAAGCTCTCAAGGCACTGCGGGAACCGGGCCGGATGATCGACATCGATGCGTTGCAGCTGACCGACGAAGAGCGGCAGCGCGCGAGAATTTTGCAGCTCTTTTGGGAACATCATGAAGCGGACCATTGGTCTGAGAATATCGCCAGCCGCGAAATACGCAAAAATTGCATGCAGGCCAACAAAGAATTGATCAATCAGAAACTGCGTTCCATTAGCCAAGAGCTGCGCCAAGCCGAGCGCGATGGCAAAGTGGCTGAGCGTGAAAAACTCAAGACACAGAGCAAGCAGTTGACACAGTTGAAGCAGACCCTGTGAAGTACTACACAGCTATTTCAAAAATTCTTCGGAAAAAAGTCCGCAGAAAACTTGGCCAAACCCAAAAAAGAGTTGGACAGGCCAGATTTTGGCCTATACTGCCTTGGAACGGATTCCCTCCGCCTTTTCTGTGGCCTCGCATCCCCGTAAATTCATCGCCCAGCCAACCGAGACGGATCTTAAACAGTATCCGGAAGCGGTGCGGCACCTGATCAAGAAGGGCCGCGAACAGCGGTACGTCACGCATCAGGAGATTATGGCGGCTGTGCCCAACGCTGAGGAGAATGTGGAATTACTCGACAACGTCTACACGTTGTTTGTGGATTTAGGCATTCAAGTGATCGATGTTCGTGATGCGTTGATCTGGGAGCGTAAAGGCAAGATGGCGCTCCAAGTCCCCGAACCGACCGAAGATCTCACCACAATTGCGGCGGCCGATGAAGAGGAAACAGACGCCGATGCCGAGATTGGGCCGGGCTTGGATACCGACGAAGATGAAGAAGAAGACGGCGAGTCGCGCGTCACGGCGCTGCGCGAGGAAGACGGCGATAAACACCTCGATGTGATCGCGACGGCGGGTATTGCTATTGATGACAAAGAAATTTCCGATGAAGAACGCAGCAAGCGACGGCGCGAACGGGAAGTTGATCTCCTGGAGATCAGTAACGACTCCGTCCGGATGTACCTCTCGGAGATTGGCCGTGTCCCGCTCATCGATGCCAAGAAAGAAGTGGAACTGGCGCGGCGGATTCGTAAAGGTGATGCGTCCGCCAAGCAACAACTAGCGGAAGCTAACCTGCGTCTGGTGGTCAGTATTGCTAAGAAGTACATCGGCCGCGGCCTCTCGTTCCTCGATCTTATTCAAGAGGGAAACATCGGTCTCTTCCGCGCCGTGGAAAAGTTCGATCCCGAGCGCGGATTCAAATTTAGTACCTATGCGACCTGGTGGATCCGTCAGGCCATTACGCGTGCCATTGCTGACCAAGCGCGCACGATTCGTATTCCAGTGCACATGGTCGAAACCATCAACAAACTGACCCACACACAGCGCCGACTTGTTCAGGAATTAGGTCGTGAACCAACGGTCGAGGAACTGGCGGTTGAAATGGAAATGGACGTCAAGAAAGTCCGGCATATCCAAAAGATCAGCCAGGACATCATTTCGCTCGAATCGCCGGTCGGCTCGGAGGAAGACAGCAAGCTCGGGGACTTCATCGAGGACGAAGAAGCCGTCAATCCGTTTGAAGCGACCAATCGTCAACTCCGCAAGGAGAACGTGCATTCCATGCTTGAATTCCTGACACCGCGCGAACGCAAGATCATTGAGATGCGTTTCGGCCTTAGCGACGGCATCGGCCATACGCTGGAGGAAGTCGGCAAAGAGTTCGGCGTGACGCGCGAGCGTATCCGCCAGATCGAAGCGAAGGTGCTCCAAAAGATGCGCGATCATCCGCGCTCGATGAGCATCCGCGAGCAGAGTGGCGTGAGTAAACGGGTGGGCTTCTCACCGGTCATGGCCTTCTCCCAAGGGAAACTTTGTCCGGAATGTCGGCGCGGCACTATGGTCGAGCTGGTGAAGGCAGGTATGCCGATCTTCAAGTGCGATAGCTGCGCTTACGAAATGCCGAAGCTGAAATATTAAAACCGTTGCACGTTCAACGTTGCACGGTAGGGTTTGAAGACGTGCGACGTGCAACGGAAACAAAAATTATCAATTACATCGCCTCTGGCCCATGATCATGATGTTCATGATCATGACTGTGCTCGTGGCCATGATCGTGCCCGCAGCCACAAGCGTCGCAATCGCCACAGTCGTCGCAACAGCTACCCCCGCATTTACAGTGGTAGAACAGTTTTGCGAGAGCCGCGGCACCGACCAGAAGGTAGACGATTGCTTCCACCGTGGGCACACCACCTAAAATCAAGTTTACGAGGTTGAGGTTACGCCCCATAAGTTCCCCGAGGCCTGTCAGCCCCCAGTTGAGCGCGCCGATGATGAGGAGCGCAAAAATGGTATTGCAGATGAGGCAGCGGCCTTTCCAGTTATGCATGGAGAGAGGGGGAAAGTAACTAGGTATGATGATAGCAGTTCAAAATGCGCAGTATCGTTGTCATTTTGACGGATTGCGTTGCAATCATATGGCCGCTATCCGGTACGATAACTCCGTGCCAGCCGCTACCTCACGTAAGCCGGTCCGCAGAATGCCTCGCCGTCAGTCGGAGGATGTGTTTGCGAAGGCTTCCGGAACGTTGAATGATGCTCAGAAACAAGCAGTTGATACGATCGAAGGACCGGTGATGGTTGTGGCTGGGCCGGGGACAGGCAAGACCCAGGTTTTGGCGTTACGCGTGGCTAATATTCTTATGCGGACACAAGCCAAGCCGCACAACATTCTGTGTTTAACCTTCAGTAAGAGCGGGGCCACCGCGATGCGTGAGCGATTACGGTCCATTATTGGTGCCGATGCCTACGGAGTCACCATAGAAACGATTCACGGTTTTTGTAATGACGTCATTGTGCGTCACCCGGCTGTTTTTGAAGATTGGTCGGCCTTGCATCAGATTACGGACGTCGAGCGGTATCGTTTATTGAATAAAATAATTGATCAGTTTTTACCGCAGCTAGAACTGGTAAACCAAAAGTTTCCCTACGGAAGAACAGGCGATATTCTTGGTCGCATCAGCCAGCTTAAAAAGGAGGGCGTGACAGATGCTACAACACTGCGCCGCATTGCTGATCAATTTGAGAAGCAGCAGTCTGAGAAATCAAAAACAGGGACCAAAGTCCACGAACGTAATCTCCTGCAAGCTCGGAAATTCCGTGAGCTCGTGGAACTATTTCTGCGTTACCAGGAGCAGCTTCGGGAAACTAGACGTTACGACTACGATGACATGATCTTGAAGGTGATCGGAGCGCTGCGACGTGAAGATTGGTTACTCGCGTCGTACCAGGAGCGATACCAGTATCTATTGGTCGATGAATTTCAAGATACAAACGGTGCACAGTACCAACTGCTCGATGTCCTGACGCAGGATCCCACCGACCAAGCCCCGAACTTCTTCGTTGTCGGTGATGACGATCAGGCGATCTATCGGTTTCAAGGAGCGAACCTACAAAACATTCTGTCGTTTCATAAGCGCTTCCCTAAAGCGCCGGTTATTGCGCTGACCGTGAGCTACCGCTGCTCGCAGACCATCCTGACGGCAGCGGAAAACCTCATTGAGCAGAATGAAGAGCGTTTGGTCGGTCATATTGCGGGACTTGATAAGCACCTAAAATCAGCTACTGATCCAGCTGGTATTCCACCGAAACTGCTGCGCTCGGCCAGTGATATGAGCGAGCCGTGGCTGATTGCGGATTTGATCGAGGAACGGCTCAAAGCGGGCATCCAGCCGGAATCGATTGCCGTCATCGTGCAAACAAATGCCGAACTCGTGCCGCTCTACGATGTGCTACGCGCACGCGGCATTGCCGTGCAGCTTTCGGGGAAGCTGGACTTACTCGGCCACCCGCTGGTCGGCCAGGTTGTGGCCATTCTTAGAGCAATTCATCATCCTCAAGAAAGCGCTGCGCTCGCCTCTGCTCTGGCTTGTAGCTGCTTTGGTTGTCATCCAACTGATTTGGCACAGATATTCAGAGCAAGACGGGAACAGTCTGTTTCGGTGTATGACATCCTCTTGAATTTGGATTCATTGGAGGTAGCTTTTCGTAATCGCGACGCATTGGTACATGCACGCGATGTTCTGTTAGACCTGCACCAAAAAGCGCCGCATCGTACCATCATCGAAACACTTGAACATGTGTATCAAGAGTCAGGCTTACTCATTGTCTATCAGCGGGGTGAAATGGATATTGTGGATTTTGCAGCGGCTCAAGAATTTTTTGACCGTGTTCGTCAGCGGGCGGCTGAAGAGAAGCGGTATGGATTTGAATCATTCCTCGATGATTTGGAATATTACGGTAACAACGAGTATCGCGAAGTTCGTTTGACGTATGACTTGCCACATCTAACGCGCACAGGCGTGCAGATGATGACGGCGCACAAAAGCAAAGGCTTAGAATTTGATACGGTCATCATGGCTAATTTCCGTGAAGGACACTGGGATAAGCGTAGGAATCCTCCGTCAGTAGCGATGCCGGAAGATCTCCTCTTTGGATGGCGGGCTGAAGCAAAGGATTTTGAGAAAAGTCAGGATGAACGAAGAGTTGCATATGTCGCTATGACAAGGGCTAAACGTGAATTACTATTTATTTGTCCTCGTGAGCTTACAACGGGTGATGCCACCAAATCTGTCTCGCCTTCAGCCTTTTTTGCGGAGGCAGGTCACCTTCCTGAGGAGGACTGTGAGATACGTGATCCGAAGGCGATGTCGACCCTGTTGCAAAAGCCGGTGCGTGATTTTGATACAGAGTTTGAGGCGTATTTGCGAAAGCGCTTAGAAATTTTTTCATTATCAGCAACGGCATTAAACCGTTTTCTAAAAGATCCGGAAGAATTTCTACAAATTGATTTGCTGGAACGGCCACAAGCAAAAGAAAGTTTTTTTGCTTATGGAAATGCAATTCACCATGCACTAGCGAAGTGGGCACTTCAAGTAAAAGCCGGTAAGCCACTAACAACACAGCAACTTTTGAATGCATTCAAACATCATTTGGAGACCAAGGAAATTTTGACAACGGCGGAAAGATCACGCTTGGAGCATCTCGGCGAACATGTTTTGAATCGATATGCAAAAGATCGGTTGAATTCACCTTATCCCGTTATTGATAAGGTTGAGTTTTCCTTGACCGCTCGGCTCGGGGACATTCCGCTTAAAGGAAAATTAGATCGCATCGAACTCGATGGACCGAATTCTGCCGTTGCCACAGTTATAGATTTTAAAACCGGCAAACCACAATCAGAAAAGGCAATTCGCGACGGCGATTACTTTCGTCAATTGGTTTTTTACTCACTGCTCATGGAGCAAGGTCAGCCGCTACTTCGACCGAGGGCGTACGTTCTTGATTTCGTAGGCGAACGAGCCGATCACCCTGTTTTCCGGTCTTTTGCCATTACCGAAGCCGAAAAGGCAAGTCTCCGGGCGCTTGTCGAGGCTGTTTGGCAAAAGATACTTGCACTGGATTTCAGTCCGCTATAAATTTTCGCGCCATGATAGACACTCCGATTACTACTCGCGACGAATTGCTTCAAGAACACGGCGACCAAAAATTTGTCGGCGAAGCATTAGCAGGCATGCGAATGCTTAATCAATTCTTAAATAAAGGTGCTCTTTGTGTTGGGGTGACGATTTCCGTACTGGCTGCGCGCCAGGAGATTCGCGCTGACGTTGCTGTGGTTATTGGTGCGACAGCTGGTCTAGCGGCTGTGGGTATGAATGCCGTGACTCAGTATCGTTCGCCGGGTTTGCGTCGACGGCATGCGGAGAGGAATCGTAGAATACATGAGTTTTTGCAAAGTCATTCGCAGGCTGACGATCAAATTTTTTTTCGCGAACATAAAATCGACGTGTCGGCGATTACGCTGCGCGAATTTTCACCTTTTTCCGACGAGCCAAGCGAAACGTCACAACGTTTAAAGACAATGGCGATGGAAATCACCCAAACCGTTACAACGTTTTTAGCTTCACTATTTTCGTAAGAGTCTCTGCAGAAATTCCTTAAGAGCCAGCACCGCTCTTCCACGGTGACTTGTACTATTTTTTTGCTCAAGAGAAAGGGCTGAAAATACAGCTTTGTGACCATCTGGCCGAAAGCAGGCCGAGATCGGTAATCCTGGTAAATAATCAGCTTCGAGCTGCTTTGTAATCTCACCACTACACCGACCTTCGAAGACGCGCTCAGCGCCGTTGGCATCCACGAAAGCGAGTGTGCAGATGAACTGCGCCCGCTTATTGGGTTCAAGTTTCATCCGTTCCAAAAAATACTTGATCCATTCTTCGTCGGAAGCGGTTGGTCCGACGCCCCAACGTCTGGTATTCATGCCAAGCTCTCCCTGCAGCGCATCAACGATGATACCCGAATCATCAGCGACTGTCGGTAACTTGCTGGATGCTTCGTGAAAGAACTGCGCTTTCAAAAGCGCGTTTTCTTCATACGTCGCGCCATGCTCTTCCGGCGCGTGTGTGATGTTCAGATCAGAAAGCGTCAGAATCTGGAGCGGTAAGTCACGAAGCACATCCATCATTTCGATGATCTTACCGCGGTTATTGGTGCCCAGAAGCAAGCGCATGGTTCTATGGTAACAAGTTGACTTTCTGTTCTCTACCAAGAATCATAGCTTCCTTTTTATGGAATTAGATAATCTCCTCGATCAACGGCGGAATCAGGAGCAGCGTCTATATCGCTTGGAACTCCTGCGCGATGGTTTTGACCAAGATATTCGAGTTCAGCGGGAAGAAATAGATCTATTGCTCGATGAGGAGTCTCCCGAGCAGTTTGATGTTGCGCAACAGTATAATGCCGCTTTACACACACTCGATACCTTTGGTTACTCGGGCGAGTTGACTCCTGCCTATGAGAATCTTCAAGACGCTTGTGAGCAAGCTTCGGAGCAAATCCAATCGCTGCGCCGCCCTCGACTGCTGTTAGTGCCGAATGTCAGTTTTGCCTCAATGTTGCGGGCGATCGAACGAGCACGACGGAGTAAAAAGTTCACTGCCAATGATCTGTACTTCAATGAACAAATGTACGGAGTACCGAGGGAACAATGGTTAAAGCAATTAGATGATCCTAACTTTCAAGAAGATGAATTCATATTCTATTATCCCTATGTTGTCGAAGGGGCAAAACAAGCACCCCTCACAGCGGATGACCAAGATCAGTCGCTGAGTAAACGTATTGCGAAGATCAAATCAACCCGGCCTCAAGGCATGCAAGGAATGACTCGAAAGATCTATGCACATTTGGCCATGCATCACTTAGCGGAAGGCAAGCCACTAGACCGGCGTACATGGACGATCTTCGATGGCGATGAAGCGCAAAAGAAGATGATTCCTCGAGCCAGCTGTACTCATGGTCCCACTTTTGCTTGTATTGGCTGCGATGATGTTCTGACCACAGCCCGTTTTCGTTCGGTTATTCCTATGGTGGCATTATAAACAGTCGTGGACTAGGCCGAGGCTCTCTCCATGTAGATCTCTCGGGCCTTCGCCCCGTTGGGCGGCCCGATCATGCCTTTTTCTTCCATAATATCGAGGAGCTTGGCGGCTCGCGCGTAACCCACACTCAGACGTCGTTGCAGGAGGCTCGCCGACGCTTTCCCCGTTTCGCGGACCACACCAACGGCGTCGAAGAAGAGATCATCACCGCCGTCGTCATCCGCTTCTAAATCGATGTAAGCGCGGTGCCCACCAATATCCTCCGTATCAACGGTTTCATCGGAATCGTCCGAATCCGGCAGGCCGATCTGCTCCGTCATCTCGCCGCCACCGGCAATCTTCACGGCGTTGATGACTCGTTCGACTTCCTTGGTCGAGGTGAATATGCCCTGGATCCTCTGCGGCCGCGGCGTTGTTGCCGTGAGGTACAGCATGTCGCCCGCGCCGAGCAGATCTTCCGCACCGATTGTGTCAAGAATCGTGCGGCTATCGACTGAGGAGACGGTTCGAAACGCAACGCGCGTCGGCATGTTTGCTTTGATGAGGCCGGTAATCACATCCACGCTCGGCCGTTGCGTAGCGATAATGAGGTGTATGCCGGTGGCCCGGGCCATTTGGGCAATACGCGTGACCATCAGTTCTGTATCACGGCGGAGTTGGCGCATCATGAGATCGGCTAGTTCATCGATGACGATCACGATGCGCGGCAATTTGGTGTCATCATCCGATTGTTTCTCATTATATTCGTCGATGTTCCGCGCGCCGGCTTCGGAGAATCGATGCAGCCGGCGGCCCATCTCCGCCACTGCCCAGCGCAGCGCTTGCAGTGCCTTCTCTGATTCGGTGATCACTGGTGTAAGGAGGTGTGGAATTTGGTCATAAAGCATGAGCTCGACTCGTTTGGGGTCAATGAGGATCAGCTTCAATTGATGCGGGGCGTTTTGGTAGAGCAGGGCGGTCAAAAACGTATTCATGCAGACGGATTTTCCAGAGTTTGTGGCGCCGGCGATGAGGAGGTGCGGCATATCATCGAGTGAAGCGACGACCGCGTTGCCGGACACGTCTCGGCCAAGTGGCAGTGTCAAATTCGATGTGCTCTGACGAAACGGGTTGCTTTCCAGAATTTCACGCAAGTGCACAACGGTCCGTTCGCGGTTGGGCATTTCCAAACCAACGAGAGATTTTCCGGGAATCGGCGCTTCGATGCGCAGGCTTTGCGCTGCCAGGGCCAAAGCCAAGTCATCTTTCAGGTTCGCGATTTTGCTGATCTTTACGCCTTCAGCCGGTTCTAAGGTGAATTGAGTCACACTCGGGCCGGGATGCGCATCTTTGACGGTCACGACAATGTCGAATTCCCGCAGTTTCTGCTCAACGAGCCGCGCCTGTGCTTTCAGCTCTTCGTCATTAATTTTGAGCTCACTTTGCGCGCTTTCCAGTAGTTCCAGCTCTGGGAATTTCCATTCGGCGTAGCGTGTATCCTTCATGCGTAATTCCCCGGCAGTCATTACTTTTTTCTTTTTCGCTTCACGCTCAAGAGCTTGCTTGGTGACGTCTTTGACGACTTGCTGAGCGAACGCCGGTCGGACGATATTTAATTCTGGTGCTAAAATATCTTTTTCCACCAAATCCTCCTCCTCGTCTTCCACTTCCTCTTTCTCTTTTGTGGCGACGGCTTTTGCTTTCTTGGAGGTGGCGACCTGTGATCGCTCTCGTAATTCACGGAACCACGCTATTACACCGGCGAAGTCGGGTTCAAAGCCAACGAAGAGGCCCGCGGCAAACAGGCCGGCCAGGACGGTGTAGCCGACGGGCTTACTCGCAAAGAGGACAAACGGCACACTCATGAGAAAACCAATTGCACCGGCGTACTCATCCCGACGGATTGCTAGATCTTCGGTCGGTGCCCCAAGATGCATGATGCCCAGGAAGGCCAAGACACAGAGTGACAGACCGGTCGTTCGCTTGAGTTCAACGGGCGTATTTGGAGCGAGAGCATGGAATGTCCCAGAGAGCAGTAAAAATAGCGGAATCGCGGCGCTGTAGGCGCCTGTAAAAAATGTGAGGCCTTGCTTGGCTGCGTCACCGATTGGTCCGGCCTCACCGTTTAAAACTAAGAGAAGGATGACTCCCAAACAAATTTGAGCGATGCCGTTAATTTGCCTTCGGGTCGAAGTCTTTAGTTGGAGCGCTGACGCTTTGCTCCGAGTAGCGCGGCGGGTGGTTTTGCGAGCTGATTTGGAACGACGTTTTCGAGCCACGGACTGCAGTGTAGCTACCGCTGTTTCCCGCGTAAAGAAGCAGAAAATATTGGCGCGTCAATGTTTTGCATAAACATTGATTTTATGCTTAAATAATGCTCCATGGAAAAATGGCTTCAGCAAGGGCTAAATAAAGCTACGGCGGCTCCTAAATGGCTCTGGGCACGTATCCGAAGATATCCCAAACGCAGCGCTGCTTTAGCAGTGGTCGCGGTGCTGCTCCTGCTGCTCATTGCTCGTTGTACGAGGCCGGCCGAGCCAACGTATCTGACGGCCGTGGCGGAACGCCGTGATTTGCGGCAAGTGGTGGAAGCAGTTGGTGAAGTCATCTCCGAGCGGGATTTGAAACTGCAGTTTCCCATGACCGGCCTGGTCGCCAAAGTCCATGTGGCCGAAGGTGACCGTGTGCGGGCCGGCCAAGAATTAGCGCGCCTTCGCTCAAGCGGCCTCGGGGCAGATGTCAGTTCGGCGTCCGCCGAAGTGGCCGCAGCCGAAGCAGATCTCCGCCGGATGCAAGAGGGAACGCGTCCAGAAGAGATTGCCATTACCGAGGCGACAGTTGCCAGTCAACGAACCGCGCTGCAAGCGGCGCAGGAACAATTTGAGACGGCCGAGCGCAACTTAACCCAGTCACAATCGCGATTGGAGGCTTTGCAACGCGAAGCTCAAACCAGCCTTGGGGGCTCAGTTGCTTCGGTGCAAAGTACGATCAGTGCTGAAATGAGTACAGCAATGTCCGCTGTTCGCGCCCTTGAAGACATTTGGGCGCGGTGGGAGGTCAGCGATGTACTAACGAATTATCGGGTTGGTCAGTTGGATTACCAAAACCGTCGCACGGCAGAAGCACTCGCCAAGCTAACCAGTGTGCCAGCCTTTAGGGGTGTTGATTACCGGGAGGCGTTGGCAGCGCTGCGGGTTGCGCGTGATGCGGTTTCATTTGCGAGTACCATTATTTCGGAAGCCTATGATCTGATGTCATCGGTTCCTATTACAAACAACTTCGGTGTGAGTGTACGCGAAGAGATTAAGAGTACGATTTCAACGAAGCTCACGACAGCACAAAGTGCGATTACCACACTCGATGCGGAAGTGAAAAGTTTGCAGGATGCGACGGCGAATTTTGATACGCGTATTGCCCAGGAAGAAGCGAGTCTCACGCAGACAACGGGTACGCGTGATCAAGCCAGGACCGCCATAACAACGGCAGAATCAGCTTTGCGTATTGAAGAAGCACGCCTCAACCTGCAGCGAGCCGGTAACCGGCCGGCTGACATCGCAGCAACACAAGCGCGCCTCACGCAAGCGCGCGCACAGTTGCAGCGTGCGAGCGAGCGGTTCCGCGACACCATCATTGTGGCGCCGATTGATGGCGTCATTACCAAAGTCGCTTTGAAAGAAGGGGAGTTGCTTTCGACGGCGTTTGCCTCTGACGCGGCCATCACCATGCTCGGCGATGAACCGTTCCGCGTTGAAATGTACATCGCTGAAATTGATGTACCCAAGGTTCGTGTGGGTCAGACTGGCGCCATTTTGCTAGATGCTTTCAGCGGTTCGCCGTTTGTCCTGACAGTCTCGGAAGTTGATCCGACAGCGACCGATGTGGACGGTGTTCCAAAGTACCGTGCCAAGCTGGATTTTCAGAAACTGGATGAACGACTTAAAATTGGCATGACGGGTGATGCCAAAATCTTTACCGATGAACGGACGGATGTCTTCGTCGTGCCAGGCCGAGCAATCATTCGGACGGATATGGGCTCCAAAATTCGTGTATTGCGTGACGACGATGTGATCGAAGAACGGCTTGTTACGGTCGGCATGGAAGGTGAAGGCGGAGATGTTGAAATCCAAAGCGGTCTGGAAGAGGGTGATGTGATCATCGAACTCATTCGAGAAGAGTAACATTCTTCTATGACGAAGAATCCGCCACTCATGGAAACGCAGGCCCTCTGCAAGTCCTACTGGAACGAAGACTTGGAAACTCCAGTCTTGTTCGACATTAACTTGAAAATTGAGAAAGGTGAATTCGTCTCGATCATGGGCCCCTCTGGGTCAGGCAAGTCGACTCTGATGCACATTCTCGGATTCTTGGATGACTTCTCGAGTGGGACATATCTCTTCCAAGGTAAACCTGTTCTAAAAATGGATGATGACACGCTCGCACGCATTCGGGCGACGCGGGTCAGTTTTGTCTTTCAAGCCTTTAACTTGCTGCCCCGGACGACCGTCTTACAAAACGTCATGTTGCCGCTTCTGTATCACCCGACGATTGCAACTAGCGAGCGAGAACAGCGGGCCCTTCAGGCAGTTGAAACCGTTGGTCTGACAGACCGAAAGGATTATCTCAGTAACCAACTTTCGGGCGGTCAAAAGCAGCGCGTGGCGATTGCCCGCGCGCTGGTGACCGAACCCGAAGTGATTTTTGCCGATGAGCCTACCGGTAACCTTGATTCAAAATCAGGAGCCCAGGTGATGAAGGCTTTGCAGGATCTGCATGAATCAGGCCACACGATTATCCTCGTGACGCACGAGCAGGCCACTGCCGAACACGCTGAGCGCATCATTCGGTTACGTGACGGACGCATTCAGTCGGACGACAAGGATTTCAAACGTCGGAATGTGAAAGCAAGCGACATTCTTCATATATAAGATGCGCATCACCGATACGTTCGCATCGGCATTTCGGGCCGTGAACAGTAATAAGTCACGGTCGCTCCTTACGATGCTCGGCATCATCATCGGTGTGGGGTCCGTTGTCCTCATGACCGGCATTGGTAAAAGCATGGAGGGATTAATCCTCAGTCAGATCAGTATTCTTGGTCCGCGGGCGATGGTGATCTTTCCCGGTTCCGGCCCTGAGTCCGGACCGAGTGGCGTCCAAGCTGGTTTTGATAGTCTGACATTCGATGACTTCGAAGCGCTGCATCGTTTGCGAACGATCGATACGCTCGCCGGCTCGATTCAGCTGCCCGGCCGCGTGAGCTTTGGTCGCGAAGAGTTTGAAGGCGCTGCATTTGGTACGATGCCGGAGTATTTCCACATCCAGAATGTCAATATTGATCGGGGGCGCTTCATTGATCAAAGCGATCAAGAGGCGGGACGTTTTGTGGCGCTGATCGGGCCCGATGTAGCGCGGGAGCTTTTCTTAGACCAAGATCCACTTGGACAGCGTATTCATCTGGCCGATCGTGCCTTTACAGTCATTGGCGTGTTTGAGCCGGTCGGAACAGTCTTCTTCAGCAACTTTGATGAAAATATTTTTGTGCCGCTGAGTACAGCGCGCAGCATTACCGGCAAAAATTATCTCGACATCATCAATATGAATTCGGTGGTTGATCCAGCGTTGGCGATTGCTGATATTGAATCATTCTTACGACAACGTCATGCAATTACAGATCCTGAAAACGACGACTTTACAGTGCGCAGCTCCGGGCAAGCCGAGGAAATTTTAGGCACCGTGTCGCTCAGTTTGACGCTCTTCATCACGACAATTGCTTCTATTTCGCTGGTCGTTGGCGGCATTGGCATCATGAACATCATGCTCGTTGCCGTCACGGAACGGACGCGCGAAATAGGGCTTCGGAAAGCCATTGGTGCGCGCCGGAGAGATATCCTCATTCAGTTTTTGATTGAGGCTGTTGTTCTCACACTGATCGGTGGATTGATTGGCTTGGCGCTTGGTATTGGCTTGGCGTTCATCACGGCCATGATCGTCCAGCAATTTCTCGATACGTATCAATTTGGGGTTTCAGCGCTGGCGATTGTTGTTGCGCTACTGATGGCTGCGGGGACTGGTTTACTATTTGGAATCTATCCAGCCAAACGGGCGGCTGCTTTAAGCCCGATGGAAGCACTTCGATACGAATAAGATGCAGCTACGCGATCTCATGTCTATGTCGGCCGAAGGCATCAAGCGGAATCGCTCGCGATCGCTGCTGACCACGCTGGGCATCATCATTGGTGTTGGCTCAGTTGTGCTCATGGTTTCCATAGGCAACAGTTTCGAACGCTATATTCTGAACCAAGTCGAATCGTTCGGCGGCGGACTCATTGAGATTTACCCCAAGGGACTTGAGGAATACGGCGGCAGTTTGGACACCATTACGTTTAACGATGTGGAT
>DATDTQ010000064.1:0-7438 GCA_035290765.1 Candidatus Peribacteraceae bacterium | reverse complement strand
GCCGACCGCGAATGCAGCTTGGCGGAAGCTCACTTCAGTGCGCCGCGCTTCGCGGCGGACGGACTGGAATGCTTCAAGCATGATGCGCTTGAGACGTTTATCCACGTCTGCCGCCGTCCATTGTTCGCCACTGCGCCCTTGCGTCCATTCAAAGTAACTGACTGTGACGCCCCCCGCGTTGGCGAGGACATCGGGTATAACGATCACTCCTTTCTTGTCCAAGATGGCGTCGGCTTCGGGTGTGACGGGACCGTTGGCGAGTTCCAAAATAATCTTGGCTTTGATCTTGCCTGCGTTTTTGGCCGTGATGACGTTATCGAGCGCAGCCGGAATGAGAATGTCGCAAGGCAGTTCCAATAATTCCTCATTCGTCACCGGTTTGACGTTATCCAAGTGCATTTTCTTGGTGTCGCACACGGAGCCTCTGCAGTACTCGCCCGCGACCTGGCCGGTCTTGTGCTTGTATTTCTCAATGCGGACCGGATCGATGCCCTCGGGCGAGTAAATGCCGCCGTGCGAGTCGGAGACCGCGACGACCGTCAGGCCGGCTTCGTGGAGGAATTGCGCCATCGGTGCACCTGCATTCCCAAAACCTTGGATCGCGACGGTTAGCTCTTCCGGATCGAGCGCTTCACGTTCGATCACTTCTTGGAGGATGAAAAATCCGCCGCGCGCCGTCGCCGTATCGCGTCCCGGCGAACCGCCGAGGCTCAGGGGTTTACCCGTGATGATCGCTGGATGGAAACCACCAACCTCTTTTTCGTATTCATCGCGCATCCAGCCCATGATGGCGGGATTCGTATTCACATCGGGCGCGGGGATATCTTTATCCGGTCCAAGTTCGTCCTGAAATGCGCGAATATACGCTCGCGACAACTCTTGCAGCTCGCGGGGCGATAATTTTTTAGGATCGCATTCCACGCCGCCTTTGGCGCCCCCAAACGGGACGTTTACCACGGCATTTTTGATGGCCATCAGCGCCGCTAAGGCTTTCACTTCGTCTTCATCCGCGGCCGGGTGGAACCGAATGCCCCCTTTATACGGTCCACGGGCATTGTTGTATTGCACCCGAAACGCTGGAAAGGACACTGACTTGCCACTATCCAGCTTGAAACTGATGTCCGATTCGTGAATGTGCTGTGGTTCCAATAAAAGCTCACGCGCACTCTGCGAGAGCTTGAGGCGTTTCAGCGTGATATCGAGCGTGGTGCGAAAACGCCCGTAGGGCGTGTCGGCTTTCTTCATGACCGTTCAGCATACCATCGCCAGGCCGCAGGCGTCACACACTCCGTCCAGAATTTTATGCTGGGCGGCCAATGAGCGCGCGATGACATTCCGCGCGCGAAGGGGTTCAATTGATACCCGGCGCCATACTTGGAGATGCGCCTCTTCACCGAGATGTTCGTCAAAGTAGACGTGCGCATCTTTGTTGTCTTCGTTCAGGCCGTAAAATTCACATAAACCTTCCTTCTTGCTGCACGCAATCTCCGGCAAATCGAGTTCAAGCGCATACATGCACGCCACGCCGTCTTCGAAACTGCCTTCGGCCAGCGCCTCAAGTTCAGATACTGCTTCACGCACGGTTGGCGAGGGTTCATGGCTGCCGATTTCCTGATCGCTCAGGCCGAGACTGTGGCCGAAGCGCTTCCAGAGCTCAACGTGCTCTTGTTCTTCCAAGATGTTTCGTTCGATAGAACCGGCGTCATCATAGCCCCGCTCAATGGCCCGGTCGCGCACCCGCGCGACGATGCCCGGAATCCGTTTCACCAAGTAGAAGTATTCCTTTGCGTATGTCCGAAGATTATCCGGCGTGAGTTCACCCTTATTCCATTTCTGCGCGTAAAATAAATGCGTGAGGAGGCTGCGGGAACGGACCAGCGGATCGAAAGCAGTCAGGGGAACCATGGAAACGCTGGGAATAAAAAGTACCCAAACAGTAGCAGGATGTAACTACCGGGAACAGGATGAGAGGATCGTTCCCGGTTTCCCGGACAAGAAATAGCAGATCAGATCGTGCGCTTTGCTGGCTAAGGCCTGGATCGACGCATCATTGACCGTCAAAGCATGTACGGCCTCAATCTGAATCACGGTTGAACGTGGCTGACCTTCTGCTGTCATCCGAGCGGAAAAACTGACATTTTTCGGCAAAAACCCATCTTGAGCCAATCCTCCTGCGACGAGTGAGGCCGCCTCTTCGAGGTGCACGGCTACATCATCAACCGAACAAAACGAACGCTGCGGCTTCATCTCCAGGGCATCGAACCGGAAAATGAATGTTTGTTCCTCCCAATCGAGCGCTTCACTAACCGACATAGCTAGTAAGTACTCTCCAGGCTACCTGTTGACAAGGAGACCGGGTTGACGAACGGTCGATGCAATACCTCTTCACCTCGGCCCGCGGTAATCCATCACTCGTTCAACAGGAGCAAATACAAGCTGCCAATGCTGAATCGCACCCGCGTGAAACGCGCCGGCGCAGGAAAGAAGATAGAATTCGAACATGCGGCGGAAGCGTTCATCGTATTGCTTTGCAAGCTCCTGCCAATGCGTCTGCATATTATGATGCCAGGCCTTCAGTGTTGGCATGTAATGGTGCGCCAAGTTCTGTTGGTCTTGTAAGGTAAAACAATCAACCATCGAAGCCGTGATTTGTTGCAGTGACGGCAGCTGGCCGTTCGGAAAGATGTATTTATGCAAAAAGGGGTCACCGACAGTCAAGCTGCGGTTATCACCGATAGTATGAAGCAAAAACAAGCCCTCGGGGACCAGATGTCCCCGCACAATCCGAAAGAAATCCTTATAATTTTTGTAACCGACATGTTCAATCATGCCGACGCAAACGATTTTGTCATATTGCCCGGTGAGATCCCGGTAGTCCTGAAATTGAATGTCGACCGGTAACCCCGCGCAGAAGTTTTTGGCATACGCTATTTGCTCCTCCGAAATGCTGATGCCCGTTACGTGGCAGCCATAGTGCTCCGCAATGTATTTCGCCAATCCGCCCCAACCACAGCCAATATCCAGTACGCGATCTTCTTTGCGAAATCGCAGTTTACGGCAAATCAGATCCAATTTACGCTCTTGAGCGGTATCGAGATCCGTCGTTTGGTCAAAATACGCGCAGGTATATTGGTTATACGGATCCAGGAGCGGGCTAGGCAGGATGTCCGTCAAGTCATAATGTTGCTTGGCAACTTGCCGCGCGCGGAAGCGGCCCTGCAAATTGGAAAACGCCGCTTGCAGCACTAACACCCAGGTATCCAGCGTTCGATTCACTGTACGATCAAGTCGCGCCCGCAGCACATACTCAATAAACACGGCGAGATCATTCGCATCCCATTGACCATCCATGTAGGCCTCACCTAGACCCAGCGAGCCGTGACGCAATACACGGCCGTACATAGCTTTGTCGTACACCTGAATATCTTGCGGCGCACTGCCACCGATCGTTACACCCGCTTTCGCCAATAATTCCTCAACCATGACCAGGTAGTTTAGCTGTTCAGTGCATCATTTCAAACAACCAGCCGTAGATTTTTTGTGCGCCTTCTAAAAGACGCGGCCCCGGGCGGTTTAACAGCGAATCATCAATGACACGAACGCGTCCATCTTGGATCGCCGGCAGATTCCTCCACCCTGACCGGCCGGTCAGGAGTTTGGGATTGCCGAGCGAGCCGGCGCCGCACCAGCTGATCACAACCAGGTCAGGATTGAAGCGCTGTATGTCCTCAAAGGAAACGGCGCGGCTGAGTTCACCCGGCATGATCGGGAATGAAAGCGCACCGGCGAGCCGCAGCACTTCCGGCACCCAATTTCCCGAGACCATCGGCGGATCGTGCCACTCTTCCACATAGACCCGTGGCTTGCGCGGGAGAAACGCCGCCTTCTTCTGAACATCGTTCCAGCCTTCCCGATTTTTGAGGATCAACTCCTTCGCCGCTGCTTCACGATCCAGAATGGCACCGATTGCCCGAATGCTTTCGGTCACCGTGGGCAGCGTCCTCGGGTCTTGGTGAATCACCGTAAAGCCCGCCGTGCGTAATTCCTTGGCGAGCTTTTCCTGAATAATCGTCGCGGTGAAGACAATATCGGGTTTATGTGTTTCCAAATCCTCAGGATTCACATCCGTATGTCCTTTTAAATGCGCAATCCCCTTCGCTTCTTCAGGAAAGTTACTGAATTGATCCACACACACAATCTCTTTCCCGCAGCCAAGCGCGAAAAGGGTCTCCGTAGCGGCCGGCGAGAGCGAAGCAATGCGCACTTAAATCCCAAGATACAAGATACAACTGGGAGAACGCGAAAATTTGTATCTTGTATCTTGGGAATTGGGATTTTGTTGGTAGAAATGTTACAAACTCACATTGTTCCTATGCTAGAATCAATGGTTGCCATGGAGCCACACCTGCCATTTCGGGATCGGAAAGACGCCGGCGAGCAGCTGAGCGAACTCCTTTCGGAATATAAAGGAAAACCGGATGTCTTGATCCTGGCCCTCGTACGGGGTGGGATCGTCGTTGGCCAAGTTCTTTCGCAGAAGCTGCAGTTGCCACTCCATCCTTATATCGTGCGGAAGCTCGGTCATCCCCACAACCGCGAATTCGCGCTCGGCGCGATCGCGGAGGGTGGCGAAACGTATCTGGACGAAGGCAGCCTGAAGGTCAATGGCCTCGCCTGGTCGGACATTGATCCAATCATCGAAGAAGAACGAGCCGAACTCAAACGCCGCAAGGCCACGTATGCCGTGAAACCTCGACCCGCTCTCGCTGGAACGACAATCATCTTAACGGATGACGGCGCCGCCACCGGCGCCACCCTCTTTGCGGCCATCGCCGATCTGCGTAAAGCCAAGGCGAAGCACGTAATAGTGGCGCTGCCAGTTTGCCCACCGGATACTGCAGTGAAGCTACGGCGAGCGGCGGATGACATCGTGGTCGTGGAAACGCCGCGGGATTTTATGGCAGTTGGACAGTGGTACCTCAGTTTTCCGCAGATCAGCGATGACGAAGTGCTTTCCATTCTGTCAGCCACTTCTTAACCTTGCTCAAGCTCCCAAATGGCAACACGGATACCCGTGGTCTCGGTTAGTGCAACTCCAGGTTTCGCGGAGTACGTCCATAGCTCTCTAGCTGTCTGCCACGCTTCCTTGGCCGCTCGATCCATCAAAGGACGAACGTTTTCCACGGGGATATCGCAGATGTCACATTCTTTTGAACGATAAGCACATTCACCAATATATCGACTGAACAAGCTGACGAACACGATGCCGGCAGTGGCAACCAATTCTTTATTCGGGCTTTTAATGTTACTTTCTTTGGCATAGCAATGCATCAATTTCTCCACATCCCAAATATTCGCCAGTGAAAGAGTGGCCCCCAAAGAGTCGCCTGCCCCCATCACTCGAGTATTGCTACGATTAACTTCCGCCGGATTGTTCACCGTGTCAATAATCAACTGCGAACCCTGTGGGGATGGCGTTGTAGAATACACAACTGTCCACCGTTTCTCGCGCTTTGCCAAGTGAAAGCCGCCGTAGCGCCCGTCACTAACATTGAGAGTAAATCGAAGATGGTCGGCATCACTGCACGGGACATAACTGAGGTAGTACAGGAATGCTGTACCGGCTTCGGCAACTGCTTCCTGACTAACCTCTGACCCCCACGTCGTCTCACCAAAAGGTGATTTAAATCTGTTTTTCTTTTCGGTTGCGTTCGCGGCATCGACTTCAGGTTCTAATAGCGATGAGGAAGAACCACCCATTCTCTCTTCAAGACGCCTTACAAAATAATCGAATTCATCAGTATTCATTGTTACGACAGGACCTGGCGAGGCTTGTCCCATGACTCGTGCTACCTCAAACACGTCAACAGCACATTCTCCCAAAAAAGCACTACTGGGATTGTACTTTAGATTTGGTATCAAACGGGGGTCCGACATCGCCCCGCTGATCTCCCGACCATACGGCTCCGAGACAATCACATGGGCATGCTGAAGTAAACGGTTGAAATGTTCCTGCATGTACGGCACGGTTCTCGCCGAAGGTTTCGCAACAGAAATGGTTCCACCAGCATAATCCAAGTGGTAGGAACGTCTGGGAGCAAGCGTCTCCATCCCCGAGGGTGTCGTACTACAGAGATAATAGAGATGAATACGATCTCGAATGTGTTGGGAAAGAGTATCATACCATTGGTTAAATGTCTCATCTCTTGAAGAATACACGTGGAGAACTGCCGGACCGATGTTCGCCTCCATGAAATGAGCCAAGTTTCTCACCTCATTGAAAGCATTACCGCCCGGATGCGCCGTCCCAATCAATGAAAAAGCATCGCTCGTCGAACTCACCGACTTACCCTGCTCAAACGGCTTGGCAAGACTAATATCCAGCCGATAAAACCAACCTGTGTCTATTCCACCGGGAATCTCTAGTTCAATACGGTCCGTGATTCTGTGATTACGCAAAAAAACTTCGGAGGGCAACTTATCACCTTTTGAAAAATTATGGGCAATGTATTCGCTGCGAAATTTTCTCACTGCCTCCGAAAGCCTGTCGTATTCAACTTTATCCCGTTCAACATGATAATCGATGGTCGGCTGCAATACCGCACCTATCTCCACGCCTTCTGGCTGTAGGGGAGCCTCGGCAGACATAGGAAAAGAATTATAAAGAACAATTTTTTTGTGTCAAGGAAGAAGGCAATAGCCTTATTGCCAGATCTTCCTCAATTTTTCTGCCCTCCCCGAGCCGCGCCGGTAGAGTTCGTAGCGGAGCGGATTTTTGTCTGAGTATCCCTGGTGGTAATCCTCCGCCTCATAAAACGCCCCCGCCGGTTCGATGCTCGTGGCGATCGGCTTATCGAGCTGACCTGATTCACCCAATTTCTTCTTCGCTGCCTCCGCGATCTTCCGCTGTTCGTCTGAATGCCAGAAGATCGCGGTGCGGTACTGCGAGCCGCGATCAGCGAATTGCCCGGTTTCGTCCGTCGGATCAATCGTCTTCCAGAAAAATTCAACGAGGTCTTGGTATTTCACTTTCTCCGGATCGAATGTAATTTGGATTGCTTCGCAGTGGCCGGTGCGGCCACTGCTCACTTGCTCGTACGTCGGCTTTTACACGGTGCCACCAGTATAGACCGATTTGATCTCTAAAATGCCCGGAACGTCTGAGTGGCGGAAGGCTGACTCCGTGCACCAGAAGCAGCCGCCGGCGAAGGTGGCAAGCTGAGCCATGGTTCAATTGTACCGGGAATGACATCATGAGCGGCATATCTGGCAACAATTTGTAAGGCATTCCGATATTGCTTCCGGGGCAAAAATGCGGAAAAATAGCAAACCCTGCTTTTTAGCGCAGGGAGATCTTTGTTTCCACAGGCATCTACGTTGGAGGACCGTGATGAAATAGAAATTTCGCAAGTGTTTCGTTCCTATGTGCTATCGCAAT
>DATDTQ010000063.1:0-3086 GCA_035290765.1 Candidatus Peribacteraceae bacterium | reverse complement strand
CACCCCTTACACCTCTCCCAAAGGGAGAGGGGAATATATGCCCAAAGACGATTGGCAATAATTCCCTTCCCCCTTTGGGGGAAGGGTTAGGGATGGGGGGGGGAAAACCCTCCAATTCCTTGTCTCCATCCCACCTTCCGCTAAAATCCCCCGGTCATGAAGGACAAGATTCACCCGCAAATGCACGCGAAGGCAAAAATTACCTGCACCACCTGCGGGAGCGTCTACCTGATTCCGAGCACATCTCCGGAGATGCGCGTGGAGGTCTGCCGCTTGTGTCATCCGGTGTATACCGGTAAGAAGCAGGCCGAACTGAAGGGCGGGCGCGTGGAACGTTTCCGCAAACGTCAGGCGGCGGGGAAGAAGAGTAAAGAATAGTTGACATCTCCTGTCTTTGTGGTACAGTTTGCCACGTGGAGAAGTTTATAGATGAGCCTGAAGTACAAGTACTCAATGAAACGGCAGCTGTTTCGGAACGAATTTCTTGGCGCAAATTTCGGCTTCGTCATCTTTTCTATGTGACAGCTCTTACAATGGTGTCTTTTCCGCTGATTGATGGAGCCATTGAAAAGGGAAAGAAGGTAGTGAGCAACATGCCAAACATTCGGCGCGCTCATAAGGCGCGGGCAGTGGCAGATGATGGCAATAATGATTACATTGATATGCTTCACGTGAGACACGAGCTCGTGTCAGCCGACCTCCAGCCGTGGATGGCCGGGTTTTCGCAGCGAGGCCTCTTACGGGATTTCAAACAAGCCATCGAAAATGATATTGCCGATTACGAGAAGAGAGGAGTTAAAGGTGAAACGGACGCAAACATGTACCAGTACCTACGCTATGCAAAAGAAGATATTGAACGTCGCCTCTCCGAACCGTTGCCGGACGATTGGCTGAAGGACGAAAAAAATCGCCAAGTTTCCTGGTAGTTGTAGCGCTTCCGTAAGCGCCAGGCGCGGGAAAGAAGAAGCAAAGAATAGTTGACATTAGTTACTTCTCTGGTACCGTATGAACGTCATTTTTTACGTGAGTAATGTTGCCAGAGGATTTAGTTACCAGGGCAAAGAACACACCGATCACGCTTTTTGAAGTAAAAAATCATCTGGTTTCATATCTATTTCATACTCGTGATCTTTTGGAAAAAACAGTATTACACAAAAACTTTACCACTGAAGATTACAAAGCTTTTGCCCGCAGGATACGTGACGAATCGGGCACAGAAATTTTGCCATCAGAAGTGCAAGAAGCTCTTCAATCTCACACCACAGAGGATTTTGAGACCGAGGATTTTGAGGTCATGGAGATGTTAATTAACTTACGAAAGCGGTATGGGCGCTCAGTGCAAATTAACCAAATAAACACGGAAGAACTCGCAGGAAATGCTAAACAACAACCTGTGAGAGTTATAACCGGTATGCTTGTTAATGTGGCTATATGGAAGGTGTTGAATGAGTATGGCATCCGACGACCGACAACGGAGGAAGAATCGCATCAGCGGCAGACAGAACTTGTAGAAATAAATATGGCATGCGCGGAGCTCGCAGAAGCATTTCGCGAGCACAAGTGAATGAACTCTCTGGCACTCGAAGCCCTCGAGTGATACACTGCAAAAACAATGAACGAGCGCCAAAGCAAGCTTCTTGCGGCCATCATCGACCAATTCATTGCGACAGCCACGCCGGTTGGTTCGCACCATTTATTGGAGGCGGGAATGTTTGATGTTTCCGGTGCCACCGTGCGCAATGAGATGCGTTTTTTAAGCGAAGAAGGATTTCTGATCCAGCCGCACGTCTCGGCCGGGCGGATTCCGACGGCGAAGGGGTATCGCTTGTATGTGCAGCAGTACATGCAGCCGTCAAAGCATGAAGTGAGAGTCAGAAAACGCTTCCAAGAACTGCAAAACCAATACTTGCAGCGCAAAGATCAAGAACGCGCGTACGACGCAGTTGGGCTTCTCTCGCACATGGTACCGGACGTGGCCTTCGCCACTGTTCCGCACAAGGATCGCGTGTACTACCTTGGGTTATCAAATGTGTTCCGCCAGCCTGAATTCCAAGCGGATCCGCGGTTGGCCACAGGAGTTGCGGAAGTCTTGGAGGAGCAACTGACGGAAACGCTCGGAGAACTGAATATTGATGATTCGGTTCAGTATTACATCGGCGAAGAACATGTCCTGCCGCAGATCCAAAGCTGTAGTTTGATGGTCACCCAGTACAAACTGCGCGAGTACGAAGGCGTCATCGGCATTCTCGGTCCCATGCGCATGGATTACGCGTACAATACGGTTGCCCTGCAACTCGTTGCTAACCTTCTCCGTTCGGGCGCTTAGCCTCATGCCTGTTCGTTTACTCCAAATCAGAGCTGCGCCTGAAAACAAAGGAATGGGCGCCGAAAAAATCACCCAGCGCGGACCGCTGTATGTGGAACCAGCCCTCGCGGCGCTGCATTCGCTCCGGGGTCTTGATGGCCAGGTCAGCCTGGAGATGGGCATGGCGAATGGTCTCATTGCATTCTTTGTGCGCGGCAGCGCACGGGCACTCCAATTGGCCGAAAGTCAGCTGTATGCTCAGTATCCTGAGATTGAAATCGATCGCCTCACGGAAGACCCCTTTGCGCCGACGAACGAGGAAACGGTTATGTCGGTTGACTTGCATCTCACAGACCCCGAAGTTTTCCCAATTAAACGCCACCCGCAGTTTGATGATTTACTCACGCGCACGAACGTTGATTCCATTGCGGGCATTACGGCGGCGCTATCCTACTATGACTATCCCGGCATGCGGGGCCACGTCTCGGTCGTGATCCAACCCCTATCGGGGAGCTACCGGCGCCGGGCGCTGCGTTTTTTGCCATTGTTGGGCAAAGGCTTGGCTTCCACATCGACTTCCTACGCGGCGTTATTCGCGCGCCTACAGCTGGCCCGGGGCTGGCGGCGGCTGGCGTTCTTCTTACCGGCTTTTTTCTTGGGTGGCTTCCGAGCCTGGCCGGGTTTTAGCAAGTTTATGGCTTTGCCAAAAGAGGGGGAGCGACCGGCGGAGGACCCCGATGATTTACGATCGGCTTCAATGCGCTCCCATGACCGCGAAAAC
>DATDTQ010000062.1:0-5373 GCA_035290765.1 Candidatus Peribacteraceae bacterium | reverse complement strand
CGGTTTCGTCCGTCGGATCAATCGTCTTCCAGAAAAATTCAACGAGGTCTTGGTATTTCACTTTCTCCGAATCGAATGTAATTTGGATTGCTTCGCAGTGGCCGGTGCAGCCACTGCTCACTTGCTCGTACGTCGGCTTTTCCACGGTGCCACCAGTATAGCCCGATTTGATCTCTAAAATGCCCGAAACGTCTGAGTGGCGGAAGGCTGACTCCGTGCACCAGAAGCAGCCTCCGGCAAAGGTGGCAAGCTAAGCCATGGTTCAATTATACCGGGAATGACATCATGAGCGGCATATCTGGCAACGATTTGTAAGGCATTTCGATATTGCTTCCGGGGCAAAAATGCGGAAAAATGGCAAACCCTGCTTTTTAGCGCAGGGAGATCTTTGTTTCCACAGGCATCCACGTTGGAGGACCGTGATGAAATAGAAATTTCGCAAGTGTTTCGTTCCTATGTGCTATCGCAATCAAAGGAGAGCAGTTATGACAATCAAGATCGGTATCAACGGCTTCGGCCGCATCGGCAGTTCCATCCTCCGCGCCATGACCGAGCGGAATGTGGATCTGGAAGTCGTTCGTATCAACGACCTCACAGAAGACACCCGTATTCTGGCAGGCCTTCTGCGCAATGATACGGTGAAAGGCCGCTTCCCCGGTGACGTGAGCTACGAGAAGGAGGCTCTGGTCATCAATGGCCGGAGAATCCCCGTCACCAAAGAGCGCGACCCCGTTCAGTTGAAATGGCGCGACTACGGCGACCGCGTGGTCGTCGTCGAGTCAACCGGGGTCTTCCTCACCCGTGACAAGTGCATGCAGCACGTGGCGGCCGGCGCAGAGCGCGTGCTTTTGACCGTTCCGCCCAAGGATGAAGTGGATTATGTCGTGGTCATGGGTTGCAACGACGAGGGGCTGAGCAGTGAGCATCAGGTCATCAGCAACGCCTCTTGCACCACCAACTCCATCGGCACGCCAGCGCGCGTGCTCGATGAGGCCTTCGGCATTGAAGCCGGGCTCATGACGACGGTCCACTCGGCAACGAACGACCAGCGCGTCTGCGACGCGATCCATTTGGATCTGCGCCGCGCCCGCTCGGTCTTTGGCAATCTCATTCCCACCAGCACCGGCGCGGCTATCGCAGCGGGACTGGTGGTGAAGAGCGTGGCCGGCCGCCTCAACGGCGGCGCGATTCGCACGCCGACGGTGTGCGGATCGGTGAGCGTGCTGGACCTGTACCTGCGCACCGATGTGACCAAGGACGATGTGAACGCGGTGCTCAAGAAGGGCCAGGAACGCTTTCCCGGCATCATGGCCATGTTGGATGACGATCTGGACGAGCCAGTGCTGGCCGACATCGTCAATCGGTCCGAGTCCGCCCTCATCGACGCGAAGCGCACGCTGGTAGTGCAAAAGCGCTTTGCGCAAGTGTACAGCTGGTACGACAATGAATGGGGATACGTCAATCGGTGTGTCGACCTGCTGCAGTTGTTTGCCGGCTGGTGACATGGATGCCTGTATACAAGGGGGCTGGCGCAAGCCAGCCCTTTTAACGTAGACGTATCGATTCAATAATCCGCCGGAAAATTTCTTCTTCATTCTTCCCCCCTTCTTTATAGCGGAAACGTATGGCATACCGGTTTCCATTCTCAGCTTCCAAAACTTCAGGGATAAGCAAAACCTGATCGTCACGCCGCGGATCAAAGCCTAAAGCGACGACGTCATCTGCATCGTACAATTCTTCAGCGGATGACACGATGGCGAGCGAACCATCGGCGTTTTCGCGCAACACGTACGTCTTGTCGGGGAAGAACGGGCCGTAGCCGTCCGGGTTTACCTCGATGATGAAGTACGGCTCTTGCGGAGCCAAGCGGTCCTGCAGCTCAATCCTGTACCAGGCGATACCTTCATCGCCATACATCTGCCAAACCCTGTCCGTCACCGCTTCGTATTCCGGCGGGTAACCGAAACGAAGCAGCTAACCCAGGTTGTCGTAGATTTTCCAAGACTCCGGCAGGCTGCTGACGGCAACCGATGATGAAGATAAAGACAATGAAGACAAAACGGCTTCTTCGGACGGCTCGACGGGCGCGAAAACACAGCCGGCGAGGAGAAGCACCGGGAAGATAAAGCTACGGCCAACGATGGAAAGAGAAATGTTCATGCGCCAAGATCCGCAAAATTATATCCCTGCAGCACAAGCATATGAAACGCCCGCAAAATCTTGCGGCGTTCTTCATCTGTCACGGCTTCCGCCGAGGCCAGCCGCCGCGCTTCGTCCGGCGGCACGCCGGCCGCGTCCAGCGCGCGGTCGATGCTGGCGAGGAATTGATCAGGCTTCTCGCGCGCATAGCGCTGCGAATGGTGATCGTAATAATCACCGTTCGGTTTAAGGTCTTCGTCGTTGCGATCAGGCATTAGGAAATTCTGCGCGTACAGGTGCCGCTTCGGCGCTCCGGGAAACAGTTGCCGGAATTCTCCCAGCCATTCTGCTTGCCGCGAGAACTCACTCCCAGTTTTCAGAAAATGTTTAATTGCTGACTTATTGTCCGCCAGAATATCTGCTACTTCTTGCTGGAGACCGATTGGGTGCATCGCCGCCAATTCTTGAAACAAGGGTGTGTTCATGGATTCTTACTATAGAACCATTACGCCATTATTGACACCAAGATAAATGAAGTGTTAATTATACGCTCCATGCCGCCAAAAGAAATCGCGACATCTACGGAAAGAGACCAGTTGATTGCTGAATTTCAACGCGAGGTCGAACAAGCCGGGGCAGAAGCTGTCGCCAAGAAATTGACCGTGGACCGTGAGGTGACTCGGTCACAGGCTTTCGATCTCTTGTTAGAATTGACTCAGCATTATTGTATTCGCGGAGAGCCGGAGACCGCACAACGACTCATTGATGGATGTCGTGACGAATGGGAGGTTTCAGGAATCACGCTTGCGCAAAAGCTGCTGGAAAAAGGCCGAGAAGATTTGGCGCGGCCATTTTTTGATTCCGCTTTTCATAAGACGCAGATAACTACATATACATGTAAAATGATGTTTCGCGCTTTTGCAGTTGCCGACAAGTTGCAGTATCCGGAGGCTTGCACATTGATTTTGGAAGCCCTGGCCTCCCGTTTTCAAAGCGATAAAGACGCTATTGCCGAATACATAGGTATTGCCCACGAATACGCAAGAACAGGCAGAATTGAAGCGGCCCAGTCGCTGTGGCAGCGATTACTGGAAACAGACCCTCAATTGCACAATAAATATGTGATGTTCATGCTTCGGTATCGCAGCACATCGGAGTTAGATACTTCAGAGAATAAAGACGCAGAACAGTCCGAAATAGCGCTTATGCTCGAACGGGCAAAGTTATATATCAAAACGGAAAAACGGGGTGAGATTGCCGCGCTCTGTCGCCAGACACTGGTCCTGGATTCGAGTGAACCAATCCTAAATATTTGGATGTGCCTGGCCAGAGATGCGCAGGAAAAATACTTAGATCTTCGGCTCGCCAATAATCTTTGGGCCACCATCTTAGATTTTGCGCCGCACCAAGCCTGTTCATTTCTTACATTTTCAAGGAAACATAACAAAAAGGGTAAGGATTCTGATGTAGACGAGCTCATCCGAAACGCGCATGAAATCATCTCGGAGTTACCAGCACGCCCTCGGCATGACAGAAGAGTCACCCTCAAACGCGCATCCGTAAACCAAGGTGATCTATATTCGGAGGTAACGATTGGTAAAACAGTGAAATTCGCCCAGCACTGGCTGAGTGAAGCGGGTATGCATATTGGAGCCGGAGAAAACCAACAAGCGTTTGCGATCTGGATGCCTGTTTTACAGCAAAAGCCTAGTGTTACATCGAGCATCACCAGAGGAATGATAAAAATGATCGAGCATCTGGATGATCGAACTGCGCTTCGGGAATTACGTATAGAGCAGTTGACGGAGGCAGTAAAACCATCTTGTTCACTTTATCGGTCTTTGGCCTCGAATGTGCGGGAAGAAAGGCCACAGTTAGCACATGCGATTTTGGAAACGGTTCATGCCTATGCACCGGAAGACGCGGGAAGTACGTACGCGCTCGCACGATCATTTGCTCGCCAAGGAAAATGGAACGAATCTGCGCAGGTCTGGCTTCCCGTCACGGCATCTTACGCGATATCGTGTTCGAGGTTTGCTTCAGAATTAATGGAATACAAAAAACAGAAACTCGCTAGCGCATTATGCCGAGAGATTATGAAAGTGAATCCGTATGCAATTATAAGATTCTGCCCCCAGTACCTCCTTGAGGTAAGCGAATCAGACCCCTCTATCCTTGTATACGCACAATCAATATTACCCACGGGAAAGGAAAAAACCCTCACCGAAGAACAACGTCAGGCTCTGAAAATACTTTCTCAAAGCGGATGGAATCCCAACATCATGGACGATCTGATTAGAAAATTGGTTGGCAAAGGAGCACTCAGGAAGGGTGAAGGAATGTTGCTGAGTTCAACCAAGCGCGGTTGAAACTCTAAATTGGTGCCATGGGTGGGAATCGAACCCACACTCCTTGCGGAACACGATTTTGAGTCGTGCGCGTCTACCAATTCCGCCACCATGGCAGGTGTAAATCATAAAGATCAACTTGAGTGATGCCGAGCTCGCGGTCCTGAGCCTAGTCGAAGGGCCGCCACCATGGCACAGGTAAATCTTACTCGATTTCAGTTGGCGTCGGAAGAAACCTTTTCTTTGTTTCGGATGCCGCTAGACTTCAGTTATGACACAAGGGAGAGCGGCGCTATGGGGCGGAATCGGCATGACCTTTATTTGGGAATTAGTCGGTGCGTTTAGCTATTCCCACTGCACAAGCCAACCGGTCGGTGGTTGGTGTGACTTTGAGTTTGGCCTGTGGACTCTGTTCGGCGTAGCAAACCTGGTTATCTACGGGTTACTCGCAGCCGGTTATTTGAAGACCAAGACTAAATTCATTCTCGCCCTTATCGACATATTTTTCATCGGCTGGTTGTTTTTTCTGGGGCAGGCAATCTTCCAAATTGTCCGATACCTTTAAACTGTTTTTGGGTGCTCCTAACAGCAACTGCCGCTAGGATCTCTCGGTGAAACAGTATGATTCCTTCACGTTTCAGGAATGCGATATTGACGCCGCCGGTCATATTGCCCTGCGCTACCGCCTGGGCGACGAAGTGGAGTTTACGGAGTCGCTTCAGTTTCCGCTGGTTAGTGAACTGGAAATTGATAGCGACGTCATCGCGGCCCTCCAAACCCTGCATCTCATCGGCGGCGCCAGTTACTGGAAAGCCGCCTGTCCGAAGGTGATACAGCTTGAGAGTTATGAACTATCGCCGAAACAGGCGGAATTTTGGAACACGGT
>DATDTQ010000061.1:0-4655 GCA_035290765.1 Candidatus Peribacteraceae bacterium | reverse complement strand
GCGCCGGAGCAACTGCTCGGCGACATTCGCGCGCACTACGCGCACCGCTTTGGCGCGGATTACCCACTCGATACCATGCTCCGCAAATGTCTTTACTGCGTGGATGAACTCACCGGCTTCATCATTGCCGTCACGCTTGTTCGACCCAGTAAGAAAATTGCGGATGTGGAAGTGAAAAGTGTGACCAAGAAGATGAAGGACAAAACTTTTGCCGCGCAGGTTGATCGTGAGCAGATCAAAAAGTGTGAAGAACTGCTGGAAATTCCACTTGATGAATTTGTCGGGCTGACGCTTGAGGCGATGAAGAGTGTCGCAAGCGAGATCGGTCTCTGATGATTTTTAGAAATTAGGATTTAGAATTTAGTGCTTTTGTCGGAAATTCTTAGCACTAAGCACTAAATTCTAAAGCTCGATGACTTCCTCCCGCACCGGCATGATAACGTTCAACCCTTCTTTCACATGCTTCATGCGCGCGGCAAACGGTTCCATCTCGTCGATTTCACCGTGGACTAAGATGAGTGTCTTGAGATCTTGGATGTTGGTCACAAAGTGATCGAGGTCCGCCATGTCGGCATGACCGGAGTATGCGTTGATGTGGACGACTTGGGCGCGCTTGCGGTAGAAGCGGTCGAAGATTTTCACTTCGGTAACGGTGGGGTCCACGATTTTCCGGCCGAGCGTGTGCTCCGCCATGAAGCCGACGGTCAGCACGGTATTCCGCTCGTCTTCAATGCCGTTACGGAGGTGGTGGCGGATCCGGCCGGCTTCGCACATGCCTGAACCGGCCATGATGACCATGGGACCAGGCATGCCGTTTAAGGCCTGGCTATCGGCCGGGCTCTCGGTGTTCCGGACCAGGGAGAACTGGAAGGGATTGTGGGCGCGGCCCAGGAATTTGTCATACATGTCTTTGTCATAGCATTCCGGATGTTTCATGAACACTTCCGTTACGCGGGTGGCCAGCGGCGAATCGATGATGATCGGAAGAGCCGGAATGTCTTTTGCATCCCAGAGAAGATGGAGTTCGTAGACGATTTCCTGCGTTCGTTCGAGCGAGAACGCGGGGATGAAGACTTTGCCGCCGCGCCGGGCGGTGGCCACGATGACATCGCGCAGATGATTCTTAGCGGTTTCAATGTCTTCGTGCGAACGATTGCCGTACGTGCTTTCGCAGATGAGATGATCGAGGGGCGGCATGGCCGCCGGATCGCGAATAATCGGCAGGGCATTGCGGCCAAGGTCGCCGGTGAAACCGAGACGGATGGTGCGGCCGTCTTCTTCAATTTCGAGTACGACCATGGCTGCGCCCACGATGTGGCCGGCCTCCAGAAACTGCGCCCGAACGCCCGGCAACACCTCGAACCAGTCATTCATGTTTTTGCCGTGAAACAGTTTCATGCATGCGCCGGCATCTTCTTGGGTATAGAGCGGCCCGATGGGGAGCATGGATTCACGGAAACGTTTGCGGAAATATTCTTCGTCTTTCTCTTGGATATAGCCGCTGTCTTGCAGCATGACGTCAGCGAGGTCACGCGTAGCGTAGGTGCAGTGGATAGGCCCGCGGTAGCCCTTCTTCCACAAAAACGGCACGCGACCGACGTGGTCGGCGTGCGCATGACTGAGGATCATCGCGTCAATGGTTGTGGGGTCGAAGGTAAACGACGCGTTTTTGACAGCGGCTTCTTGACGATGACCTTGGAAGAGTCCGCAATCAAGTAGCAGCCGCTTGCCGCCAATGCGAAGTTCATGGCAGCTGCCAGTGACTTCGCGGGCCGCTCCGTGGGAGATTAACTGCATGTTTTCCTCTTATTGTAGCAAAAAAACAGCGGTAAGAGAATGCAAGATCGGAACCTGGAACTTGGAACCTGAAACGGTCTGTTGCAAGTTCCAGGTTCCCAGTTGGGTTTTGGGGTGAAACACCATAAAAGGGCTTTTCCGAATGATAATATCGCTTCGCTGTGCTACCGTAGCTTCGTGCCCAAAAAGCGCCTTTTTGCCGGCAGTCTCGTCTTGGCCTTCGCCTTGAGCGCCTTGCCCGCTGAAGCGCTTACCGCCACTCGCCAACCAGGCGGTGACCCTGTATTGATGAATATGATCGCGCGCGCAGCCGCGCGGCGCGCGGCGCGCGTGCGCGAAGCGGCGCGGCTACGGCAAAACCATCCTGTCTCATTGGGCTTGGTCCGAACTCGGCGCCTGGCTGCTGTCCGACCTCAACCCACGGTACAGCGGTCCACGGTGACAGCGCCGTTGTCACCAGTCAGCACAATGACAGCCGTAGAACGCCAGTTCGCCGACGCAGTGTTTGAACTGACGAATGTCGAGCGTGTGAAAGCCGGTTTGCGGCCACTCCGCCGGAATGCAACTCTCGATGTTGCCGCCCAACGTCACGCCGAGGACATGGATGACAATAACTTCTTCGATCACCGAAACAAGCAGGGTGAATACGCCGGCGACCGCATCCAACAAGTCGGCTACGCCTACCTCGCCTACGGCGAAAATATTGCCAAAGGCCAGGAAGCTCCGGCCAAAGTGGTCAACGACTGGATGCAATCACCGGGGCACAAAGCCAACCTCATGCTGCCCGAATTCGATGAGATTGGTATTGGTGTGTCCGATACCAGTTGGGTGCAAAATTTTGCCCAGAGCAGAACCCGTTTTGAGGCGCCGCGTGGCGCTGAAGAAATATTGCTTCAGCTGTTGAATGAAGATCGGGCCAGAGCCGGTGCCACCGCGCTCACGCTGGACGAGAGACTGGATCAAACTGCCGCGGCGGTTGTGGCGAACATGCGCCTGAAAGACGCATTCGTGTATGAAGATGCCTCCGGCCACTCGCTGCGTTCGCTCCTGGAAGACAACGGCTTCATCAGCAACCAATCATCGTATTCGATCCTGCAGCTGGCGGTCTCGGGTAGTAAAACTGCTACGGAAGCCTTGGTAAAATTTTTGGAAACACCTGACGATACAAAAGATACTCGCAATCCGCGCTACAGCTCGGCCGGGGTGGCTGTTTCGGGTCTCTATTGGTTTTTGATTTTGGCGGATCGGTAGGTTTTCCTCCATCCCCAACCCTTCCTCCACTGGAGGAAGGGAGCGCCGACACAACTATGTGCTGGCGTCCCCCTCTCCAGTGGAGAGGGGGTGAGGGGGAGAGGAAAAACCCTTATTCCATTGTGGGCAGGGCTAAGGATGGAGGCCCACCGCCTTCAGCAATCCCTCCACCTCTTTTTTTTGCAGCACCCGCAGTTGCCCCGGTTTCAGCGCGCGGTCTTCGATGGTCATAATCCGAACCCGCCGCAGGTCTCGCACCGGCGAGCCGACCTTTTGACACATCCGGCGGATTTGCCGGTTACGTCCCTCGGTCAGCGCAATGCGAAATGACGACGGGCTGATGCGCCGGACCTTGGCCGGTTTGGTTTTGGTGCCATCGATGGTGATCCCCTTTCCAAGTTTATGAAGCGCGCCATCGGCGATGGGATGTTCGGTGACGACTTCGTATTCTTTCTCGTGATCGAACTTGGGATGCGTTAAGCGGTACGCCAGCACGCCGTCGTTTGTCAGGAGAAGTAATCCCGACGTTTCTTTATCGAGCCGGCCAACCGGATAAATCTTCCCTTGGAGTCCTGTGGGAAGTAAATCCCGAACGGTTGTTTGTCGCTGGTCGCTGGTCACTCGTCGTTTCTCAGTGACCAGTGACTCGCGACTAGTGACATTGCTGGTTTCCACACTGACTGGTTTATTCAGCAGATAATAAAGGAGGCTTGCTCGCTCCTCGAGCACTTTGCCGTCGACGGCGATGGTATCTTTGGCCGGATCAGCCTTTTGCCCCAACGTCGCGACGTGACCATTGACGGTCACAAGGCCGCGCGTGATGTACTCTTCGGCTTTGCGGCGGGAAGCGATGCCACGAGCTGATAGGATTTTCTGGAGACGTTCTTCCACCCGAAGAGTATTACGTATTATATATTATGTATTAAGTATTTTCCTTATACATAATACCTAATACTCGATACTTAATACTTACAGCACATCCTGCTTCGCTTGCTCCTTGATCTTCTGGTAGATGATCTTGGCCGCTTCCGCGCGGTTCACCGCATCATCCGGTCGGAAGGTGCCGGTCGCGGCGCCCGACGCGTCGGTGTCGCCGGAAACCACGTTGAGCTGGCTCGCGTAGGCGATGTCCGACTCAAAGCGGTGGCCTTGGGTGTCGATGAATGAAGCGAATAACGCCGGAACGCTGTCGCCGGCCACGTCATGCATGATGGCCAGGACTTCGGCTCGACGGGCGGGACGATTGAGCGTGATGCCGTAGCTCGGCGCGAAGAGACGCGCTCGCAGTTCCTCGGCACAACCGACGTAGTCTTTGGCCCAGTGGCTGTTTGCATCCGCAGTGTACGAAGGTGCCGAGCATTCCGTTGTATCCACGCGCGCGGCGTTGACGGCCATCTTGAGGACTTCGGCAACGGTCACAGGATCGCCAGGACCAAACGCACCGGTTGTTTTCCCTTGCGCGTCTTTGTAGCCGGACACAATGCCCCACTCGGCGAGTGAGCTGACATACGGCGCAAACCAGGCCAAATCATCCACGTCGGTAAACGTGGTGCCGGCCAGGTCATCGAGTTGTTCGATCACATCGGTAAAGTCTGCTTCTTCGTGAA
>DATDTQ010000060.1:0-3695 GCA_035290765.1 Candidatus Peribacteraceae bacterium | reverse complement strand
TGCGCGCCGAAGGCAAGGAATACATCGTAAAAGACGGTGACGTGATGCATTTCCGATTCAATGTTTAAAGAAGCTAAAGAGTTAAAAGAGTGGAAAAGAAGCTAAGGAGTGCTAAAGTAATCCACTTCATGAAGAAGCAATATGAGTCGCTTGTCGTTTGGAAAGAAGCACATCAGTTGTGTCAGAAAATCTATAAGTTGTTACCGCAATATCCTGCTGATGAAAGGTTTTGCTTGGTTCAACAAATGAGGCGATCGGCAACGAGCGTGCCAATTAACATCGTGGAAGGAAATGTGAAAAGATCCAGAAAAGAGAAGTTGTATTATATTGAAATTGCCGAAGGTTCCTTGGACGAACTGGATTATCAGCTGTTGTTAAGCAAGGATTTGGGCTTCATAAGCGCCAAGCAATGCGAAGAAATGCGAAACAGCCTGAATAAATTGAGTTATTTGCTCGATAAATTCCGCAAAGGCATTCAGGCTGCTCCTTAACTTCTCTAGCTTCCTTCTTACTCCTTAGCTTCCTTTGGTTTTCATTGCCCGCGAAGAACAGTTTACCTGTGAGCACTGCAGCGCAGATGTAACGCCACTGCAGCGTGGTTCATACCGCAACCACTGTCCGGTGTGTTTGTGGAGCAAACACGTTGATGCAGAGGGGCCAGGTGACCGCGCCTCGGCGTGTGGCGGACTCATGCAACCCATTGGTATTGATCAAGACGGCAAAAAGGGGTTCATAATTCTACACCAGTGCGCAAAGTGCGGCAAAGAGGGCCGCAATAAAGCGGCGCCGGATGATGATCTAGCATCCTTCCAGCCATCATTGTCATCTTGAGCGGAGTCGAAAGAGACAATGCGGCCCCGTTTACCCGACTACGCCCATTGTTTATTGATAGACCGTAACACGGCTTCGCCGGGTACACTTCGAGCTGATAGCCAGAAGTAAAAAAAGAAATTTTGTCAGCTCCTCGCACCGTGCACCTCTGAATCAATAATGTGTTCATATTTGCCACTGCGGAGGATTTCACAATAAATAGCCGTACACCTTCGTTGAATAGTGATTCATTTATTTGTTCATGGTTTACGGCTTTCACAAGGGCTATTAGTTGAACACTAAAATAGAACACATTACAGTTCGCTGCGACATGCGATACTTCCTCGTCGTCTGCGCCTTCGGATTGATGTTCCTCTCGATGTAACAGCTCGGCGTAGTCCCGTCTCTGCTCATGCAGAGACGGACGAAGCCGGATGATCTAAACCTCATGATTACTCGACAAGAACGAAACCAGGCCTGTGCTGAGCTCAGCCGAAGCGCCCCTGTAGTACACCTCCGGCTCCCTATGCTTCTCAAGTGGTACATTCAGATGACCGCTTTATTAAGGTTCTGGGTGGGTTAGATAACATTGCTACATTGTTCAATTGCTTCATTGCTCGCAAGCGATCCGCACGATGCGAGACGCTTTGCGAACAATGTGACAATGTAGCAATGGAACAATGGTTTAACTACACCCGCTCGTCGCCCCGCCAGCCTTCGCCCTCCAGGCTACTGCCGGCAGTCCTTCTCAACTACAACCAGATGTAGCTCCGCAGTCCATGCAAACCTCACAGCTACCGTTTCGCTTCATGCGGACCTAGCCGCAGCCGCCGCAAATGGAACCGGTGAAGCCCTGGGCTTTGGCCTGCTCGCGTTTGGTCGGCATGACGGCAGCCGGCTCGCCTGCCGAAGCTCGCAGAGCGGAGGTGGGCGCTTCCGCTTCTTTGGCAACTGGGAAGAGCGTGGTCACCTGTGCGCCTTCGTCGACGATCGGCAGGCGCATCGCAAATGCGTCTTTGCTCCTGGTGCCGGTATCATAGGCCATATCCACGAGGTCGCTATTGTGGAAGTTCTTGGCTTTCTCCCTGGTCATAAATTTGAGCGCCAGCCAGCGGCCGAGGTAATCCATAAGGCTTTTGACCATCGGGATCTCCTTGTTGCTTGTCACGCCACCCGGCTCAAAACGCAGGTGGACGAGCTTCTCGCAGAGGACTTCCAGCGGCACGCCGTACTGCAGGTTCATGGAAAGGCTTAAGGCAAGCGTGTCCATAACGCCGGAGAGCGTGCTCCCCTCCTTGCCCATCTTGATGAAGATCTCGCCCGGCGTGCCGTCCTCATACATGCCAACATGGGTATAGACTTCATGGCCACCGACGGAGAACTTATGAGTGAGTGACAGGCGTTCGGCGGGGAGCTTGCGGCGGCGCGGCACTTCTTTGATGACGATTTTTTCAATGATGGTCGGTTTGTCCGCCGTAGCTTCGGCGGACTTCTTATCAGATTTTGTGCTGAGCGCCTGGCTCATCTTGCAGCCGTCGCGGTAGAGCGCGTTGGCTTTGAGGCCGAGCTTCCAGCTGAGGAAGTAGGCGTTTTTGATGTCCTCGACGGTGGCTTCGTTGGGGAGGTTGATGGTCTTAGAGATGGCGCCGGAGATGAACGGCTGCGCCGCCGCCATCATGCGGATGTGGCCCTCCGCCGCAATGTACCGCTTCCCTTCTTTACCGCAGGTATTGGCGCAGTCGAAGACGGGAAGATGTTCTGCTTTGAGTTTGGGCGCGCCTTCCGTGGTCTGGTGACCGCAAATGTGCACGTTGGCGGCTTCGATTTGTTCCGGCGTGAAGCCAAGGCCCCGCAGAAGATCGAAGCCCGGGTCGGCGATTTGTTCGGGGCTGAAGCCCAGGCGCTGCAGGGTTTCATCACCCAAGATCCATTTGTTGAAGGCGAAGCCAAGCTCGAAGACTTGAGGTAACTGCGTTTCAATCTTGGCGATGTCTTCATCGGTGAAACCCTTTTCCTTGAGTGAATCACGATTGATGTGCGGGGCACCTTGGAGGTTTAAGGTGCCCATCACATACCGCATGATGTCACGCACTTCGGTGTCGCTATAGCCAAGCGCGTGCATGGCCGGCAGCACCGACTGGTTGGCAATCTTCATGTAACCGCCACCCGCCAGCTTCTTGAATTTGACCAGCGCGAAGTCCGGCTCGACGCCGGTCGTGTCGCAGTCCATGAGGAGGCCGATGGTGCCCGTGGGCGCGATGACCGTGGTCTGGGCGTTGCGGTAACCGTGTTTTTCGCCTTGGCTCAGCGCCCGGTCCCAGCACTCTTTGGCGGCTTGCAGCAGTTCATCGGGGCAGTGGTCGGGGTCAATGCCCACCGGCGGAACATGCAGTTCCTCATACTCCCCCGCCGGTGCGTTATACGCCGCTCGCCTGTGGTTGCGGATGACGCGAAGCATGGAGGCGCGGTTACGGTCGTAACCGGGGAACGCGCCGAGGTGCTGCGCCATTTCGGCCGAGGTGGCGTAGCTCTCGCCGGTCAGAATGGCCGTGAGGGCGCCACAGATGCTGCGGGCTTCTTTGGAGTCATAGGGGATACCCATCTGCATGAGCATGGCGCCGATGTTGGCATAGCCGAGACCCAGCGTTCGGAATTCGTAGCTGAGGCGCGCAATCACTTCGCTCTGGAACTGCGCCATGAGGACGGAGATTTCCAGGACAATCGTCCACAGGCGCACAGCATGCTTGAATTCTTCAATCCGAAAACCCGATAAGGCCTTAAAAGCCTGCCCTGCCTGCCCTGAGCTTGTCGAACGGGAGCTTGCCGAAAAATGCTCTTGGTCGAAGAACTTCAGGAGGTTGATGGAAGCGAGGTTACAAGCGGTG
>DATDTQ010000059.1:0-2423 GCA_035290765.1 Candidatus Peribacteraceae bacterium | reverse complement strand
ACGGCTTTCTGACCCGCCGCAATCGCCGAAACAATGAATTGCAGGCCCATCGTCGATTTGCCACAACCAGATGCACCGGAAATAAACACCGATGAACCAGCGAGGTATCCGCCGGTTGTCATGGTGTCAAGTCCGCTGATACCGGTGACCATCCGATCATTCGCCACGATTTGCGTTCGTTGACCTTCGGTATGTGGATGCAGGGTGATGCCATCCGTTGAAATCTCCAGCGCCGCTGAATGTTCGTTGAACGCGCTCCCACGCATTTTGATAATGCGTAAAAAGCGCGTCATGCGTCCTTCCGTTTGATATGTAACGTGAATAATGCCATCCGCGATGAATTCTTCCACGCCATAGACACTTAACGATTTTTCCGCCGCTTCACTGATCAGAAGAACTGTAGCATCTAAATGAGAAAGAGTTGTTCCTAAAGCAAAGATCAGCTGCCGGATAAGCGCGTTATGTTCCAGTCGCTGGCAGAGGGCAGTGACTGAGTCGAGAACAACTCGCTGCGCGCCGCTCTTCACAACCAATGCACCGATGGCATCGACAAGTTTCCATAGATCCTCTTCCTTCCAATCACCTTCGTTGAGACCTAAAGGTTTGAGGAGTCCACGCAAGTCCCAGAATTGAACGTTGCCCTTTTCTGCATCTGTTACAGTCGGATCGTAAAACGACATCGTTGAAATATTTTTCATAAGTTTGCCGACCGGTTCTGTTAGTGAAATGTACAGTCCGTTCTCACCAAATTCTCGTTGACCGGCAAAGAGCCACTGCATCCCGAGGATAGTTTTCCCCGTTCCCGCGCTCCCAGCGAGCAACACGGTCGAACCCGCCGGAATGCCGCCGTGCAGCATCTGGTCCAAGGCTGGAATAGCAGTTGGCTGGAGCTTGATGGTCGTTTGGGTCTTCTTCGCCATAATCCTATTATTATAGCAAAAAAAAGAGATCTTACCCAGTGGGTGTTTTATGCCTCACCATGAGGCTGGCTTCTAGCTATTCTCGCTCTCGCACGCGTCCCCAGAATAATTGATGGGGTTCCCTTCGCTGTCGCAACTGGGCACACTTCCCCGTTCGCATTTAATCGGCTTACAGCGATTTTTTTGCTCGTCGCGGCAAGCTTTGATGTCATCGTCGTATTCGCGTTTAATTTTCTTTTCGGCATCTTTTTGGTCTCTCGTGTTCCTCTTAATCATGTCGTCATAATCATCATCCACACGTCGCAATCGATCTTTACGATCTTGGTCATCCGCAATATACCAAGCACTGAACACGCCGTGCCGGCGCAGACTACGGGCATAGAGAATGTGACCGTAAAATGTGCGATACATCTCGTTTTCCGCATCGAGTTTTTGCAACGCTGCCTCCCGCGTGCATTCCAGTTCTCTATACCCCATGCCATAGGCAGTCAGAGCGAGGACAGCGCCAATGCCAATTGATGCCAATGGAATGACAAATCGACTGGACATGACGAGTAAGGTAAGAAATCAATGTAAAAGACGATGGACTGAAAAACAACAATTTCTTGTGTTTCATAATCATCATTCCTATCGCCATAAACCGTAGCGCATAGCTAAAGTCAGCCCGTAGTGGCATACTATCCGTTACATGGCAGCTTCAGACACCGATGCGGCTCTGCAGGCCCACCGGGCCGAAGAGTCGCACGGCCATAGGCTGGGTGCCTTCATTCAAGATATTGTCTACGGGGGCAACGACGGGATTGTCACGACCTTTGCTGTTGTCGCCGGCACGGCCGGTGCGGACATGCCGCATTACGTTGTGATTATTCTGGGCTTGGCGAACTTACTGGCAGACGGAACATCGATGGCCACCGGTTCATTCCTCTCCATTAAGTCACAAATGGATCAGTACGAACGTCTCCGCAAAGAGGAATTGCAAGAAATTGAAACACACCAGGACATGGAGCGCGCGGAGGTGCGCGAAGCCTACGCCGCCAAAGGCTTCGCCGGCACTGATCTCGACAAAGTCGTCGAAATTATCACGGCAAAAAAAGATGTCTGGGCCGACGTGATGATGCTTGAAGAACATGGGCTAACAAAAGACAGTGCTTTACAGCCGGTGTTGCATGGCACCATGACGTTTCTGTCATTCGTCATCTTTGGGACCGTTCCTCTGCTGCCCTACGTTTTTGGCATTCCAATCGACAAACGTTTTCCGGTCGCAATCGCTTCGACGGCATTGGCGCTCGCCGTGCTTGGCCTGAGCCGCAGTGTCATTACGCGGGAACGTCTCTTCCGTGGTCCAGTTGAAGTAGTCCTTGTTGGTGCGCTTGGTGCAGTAGTTGCATACGGAATCGGTGTACTGCTGCGCGGTTTGGTCGGAGTGGCTCTATAAAGGAGCTAAAGCTCTCTTTTGAAGGCCAATCATGATGATCATTATCAATTTTCAATTCTCAATTTACA
>DATDTQ010000058.1:0-4861 GCA_035290765.1 Candidatus Peribacteraceae bacterium | reverse complement strand
AGCGTCAGCGCCGTAAGCGTAAAAAACGCCGTCCAACACGGTCGCGCCCTCGGGCAGAAGCAGGGCCTGGTCATCAACGGCGTGCACCACGATGGATTCCCCCAAAATGTCGCTTTGCAGGCTTTGCCAGAATTCCAAACTGCGGTCGCTGGTCGCTTGGGCTAGCGGCGTAATGCGGCCGGTCCACGGCAAATTCTTTGGCAATTCCGCCGTATCTTTTCCGAAGCAAACCGTCGTCACGCCGTAATCGGAATAGCGTTGCATGACTTCCGAGCGGATTTTGCAGCGGATACGCGTCCCGTTTTCCAAGATGATCGTGGTGTGGAGACCTTCGTATCCGTTAATCATCGGCGAATTAATGAAATCCTGAAACGACAAATGCTCGCGTTGCCATAATTGATGCAGCACCCCGAACATCTGGTAACAGGCATCAACATCGGGAACCACGATCGTGAGCAGCAAGTCGGAAATGCCAGTGGTGGACCGGCCAGTTTCGAGCTGTGTCTGCAGTTTTTGCCAGGTTTTATCTTCGAAGTGAATGCCCCGGATCGGTGTTTTAGAAACGGCACGAATACTTTTTTCTATGTCAGGGAGGAGCATGGCGCCTTGTTTTTGGTTTTGCAGGCGGAGCCGGTCGAGTTTTTGGTAAAGCTCCGGCTCTAAAATCTGCAAGCAGAGCGCTTCCAGTTCCATGCGCAGAGAGAACATGCTAAGCCGGTCGGCGATTTTCACGTAAATATCGTAAGTTTGCTGGGCGTATTCCCGCTGCTTGGCGGGCGGAAATGAAATAATGGTTTGCATATTATGAAGGCGATCAGCCAACTTGATCACCATAATGCGGATATCCTGCTCCATCGCCGTGAAAATTTTGCGGAGGGTTTCGATTTTGATGTCCAAATTGGGCCGGCCACGCAATTCCTTTGTGGAAATTTTTGTCATACCGTGAATCAGCGACGCGACGTTCTCACCAAATTGCTTTGCGATAGTTTGGCGAGTGGTGGGCGTATCTTCCACCGTATCGTGCAATAGGGCGGCTATGACGGTGTCGGCATCTGCGCCCCAATCCGAAACTTTCCGCGCCACAATGGTCGGATGCGTAAAATACGGTTCGCCGGAGAGGCGTTTTTGCCCCTGGTGAGCCGTTTCCCCAAATTCAAATGCTTTCTGAATCCGCGCCAGTTCGGGCGTGGTAAAGGGGCGCAGGCCTGCGGAAAACTCCTTCCATTGCATGGCAAATGGTAAGTCTACGCGCTTTTTAGGCGAAAGGAAGGGCTTCAGAGAGCCAATGCCTCTAAAATATATGCTTTTACATTCGCAAAAATCTCTGTTGCTTCATTGAGCGCCGCGACTTCGTCGCGCGTAAACCACCGCATCTCACCGCCTTCGGCCTCGGCGAGCTGGAGCGATTGATTCTCATCAATCGGCTTGGCGATGAATAAGAAGTCCATGTGCTGATGAGCGGGTTCATTTCGTTCCGCGCTCGCGGGAATGTTTTCGAGGAGCATCGCAAAGGGCCGCGGCAGCATTTCCCCTTCGCTTCTATCTTTTACGAAGAGATCCGGCTGCTCATCGCCCATGATTTCGACATCGAGCCCGGTTTCTTCCTTGCACTCGCGCCGCGCCGCTTCAGCCGGCGTCTCGTTCGGATCGATATGACCGCCGGGCGGCATCCAGCGGCCGAGGCGTTTATGCCACAGCAGCAACGTTCGCTGCTGCGAATCAATGACAAAGGCGGTGGCGGTAAAGTGTTTAACCATAAAACACTGTTACATTGCACCATTGTTTCATTGTTCGCAAAGCGAAGACGTTCCTATTTCTTGCAGAACTAGAAAAAGAGCTCCAGCCAGTGGTTCAATTGTTTCGGGTTAGGATCGGTTGTAATTCGGCTAGAAAAAAACGATTGCAAAAAACAAAATTACATCAGATGCCTAAATTTCTCACCCTCAATGATCTCGATGCATATCGGGTTTCATTTCGGCTTTCAAACAATGTTTGGGAAATTATTTTGCGCTGGGATTATTTCTCAAAGGATACAGTTGGTAAACAATACATTCGATCGGTGGATTCTATTTCTGCCAATCTTGCGGAGGGATTTGGGCGATACACCAAGAAAGATAAAATTCATTTTTACCGTTACGCTTTGGGATCTGTCTATGAGTCACTCGATTGGACCGAGAAAGCAAGACGCCGGGATTTATTGTCTGAAGAACAATATCAAATGATCGTTCATGCATTGCGCTCCCTGCCGAAGGAAATTAATGGTCTGATTAATTACACCACTAATAAATTAGCAATTTAAGCGGCATAGCAATGGAACCATGTAGCAATGGAACAATTGTTAAGTTGTTTCAATGTAACAGTGTTTCAATGTTACAATTGTTCCATGGTTCCGGTTAATGATAATTCACAGGCTTTAAGGGTTGGTGACGGCATGCCCCCGTTCACCTTACCCTCGACCGACGGCCGCCAGGTCAGCCCGGCGGATATTATCGAGCCGGTGATTGTCATCGTCTTCACCTGCAATCATTGCCCGTACGCGCAAGCTTACGAAGATCGCTTGGCGGCGCTCGGGCGTCAGTTTGATTCCGAAGGCGTTCGTTTTATTTTGATCAATAGTAACGACGCCACCGATTATCCTGAGGATTCATTCGCAGAGATGAAGAAGCGCGCCAAAGCGAAGAATTTCCCTTTTCCTTACTGTCACGATGAGAGTCAGGAGGTAGCTAAAGCGTATGGTGCCGTGTGTACGCCGCATTGCTTCGTCTTCGACAGCGATCGCCGCCTACAGTACAAAGGGCGCGTTGATGACAACTGGAAAGATCCGAAGAAGGTCACACAGCACAATCTCCTTGATGCGATCCAAGCGATCCTTGATGGAGAGAAGCCGGTGGTTGCCGAGGCAAATGCGATTGGCTGCTCCATTAAGTGGAAGCAGTAATTACAGAAGCGGACTCAGCGTTACAAACGCGGGAATGAAAAGCAAAGCAAAGGCGGTGCTCAGAAGAACTGCCAAGGCAGCGTGTTCGGGATGCGTTTTGAGCTCAGTGGCGAAGGCAACAGTGTTAGCGGCTAAAGGGACAATAGACATCAACACCATCACTGCATACATATCCGGCGTATAAAAATGAAAATAGGTTTTATCGATAGCGATCAGGAGCAAAACTACGGCCGGCCAGATAAAGAATTTTCCGACAAAGGAAACGGCTAAAAACACCCAATCAATCGCAAAACGTTCCATGCTTCCTATGCTCACACCAATAATCATCATGCCAAGTACCGTATAACCACCTCGAATATTCGTAATCGCCTCTGAATAGATCGTACCAAGAGGCACGTTGAAGAGATTGAGAGTAACGGCAGCGAGAAAAGCGTACAGGCTCGGCAAGCGGAGTACGCGGAGCACACTTTCTGAAATTGAATGATTGCCACGCGCAACGGTATAAAAACCAATGGTACTTTCGTAGAGAATGAAGCCTAAAAAAGACAACACAACGAGGCCTAAACGATCGGGTCCAAAGATGGCCAAGGCCACTGGCAAACCAAAGTAACCAGTGTTGCCTGTGCCCGCAGTAAACGCGAGAATATTGCGGCGGCTGTCATGAATAAAAGGGGTAAGAATTTTTAATGTTACAAAACATAAGAGTGAACCAATGGCGAGAAACAGAAACGGCAAAGAAAGAGCATTAAGGGATAATTGCGTGCGGAGCACACCATCAAACACCACAATCGGAGCCAGAATATAGATTAATAGCTTTGCGAGTGTTTCCTTTTGAACATGCAGTTTCTTACCGGCTACATACCCCAGTAAAATTAATAGATATAGTGGAATTAATTTCCAAAAGAGGAGTAGAAAAACATCCATGTTCCTAATGTGAAAGTAGTCAGAAAAACTGTCAATTGTTTTCAGTTTAGGCGACGCCTAATTTGCTGCCAATGGAACGAGACCGATGGTTAATCGAAGCGGGGTACGGCCAAGGCGAGCCAGAGCAGCGGTTTCCTAGTTTCGAGCCCAGACCAGAATCAAGCGAACCTCCTTATCGGGACCGATGGATGGATGACTGGGTTTTCACTGATCTCAGCGTCCCTGTTCAAGTTAGAAACTTACTAAAAAGCGCTTAAGATTTTTTTGGATCATTTTTTCTTGGCGAGCATTTTTTTCAGATATTGACCCGTATAACTTTGTTCAACCTTGGCGACGTCTTCCGGCGTGCCGGTCGCGATAATTTTGCCGCCGCCGAAACCGCCGTCGGGGCCGATATCTATAACGTGATCGACATTCTTGATGACGTCGAGATTATGTTCGATGACGAGGACGGTGTTGCCTTTCTCAACGAGGCGCTGAAGAACATCCAAAAGCTTTTGAATATCATCAAAGTGCAAACCGGTTGTTGGTTCATCAAGAATGTAGAACGTCCGACCCGTCGCGCGACGCATGAGCTCAGTAGCGAGCTTCACGCGCTGCGCTTCACCGCCGGAGAGCGTGGTCGCACTTTGACCCAAGTGGAGGTAAGCGAGGCCAACGTCTTCGAGCGTCCTTAATTTTTTCTCGAGCGCGGGAATGGCGCCGAAGAAATCGAGGGCTTCCTTCACAGTCATATCGAGCGCGTCGGCAATGTTTTTGCCTTTGTACGTCACCTCCAACGTCTCGCGGTTATACCGCTGGCCACCGCAGGTTTCGCACGTCACATAGACATCGGGCAAGAAGTGCATCTCAATTTTAATCACGCCGTCGCCCTGACAGGCTTCGCAGCGACCACCCTTGACGTTAAAGGAGAACCGCCCAGCCTTGTAGCCACGCATCTTGGCTTCTGGGACTTGGGTGAATAGATCACGAATATGGGTGAATACGCCAGTGTAGGTG
>DATDTQ010000057.1:0-3077 GCA_035290765.1 Candidatus Peribacteraceae bacterium | reverse complement strand
GGTGCTCATACCAGCGCAGCCTCTTTGAGTATCTGGTCGCGAAACTTGGCAGGCAGATCGCCGGGCGTGAGCACATCGACCGACACGCCGAGCAATTGCTCCAGCTCGAACTGAACAGCGCCCAGATCAAACAGCGTTGCGCCGGGAAGCGGGTCGACCAGAAGGTCGAGGTCGCTGTTGCTATTGTCCTCTCCGTGCAGCACAGAGCCGAACACGCGGGGGTTGCGCATTCTGCTCTGCTCAATCACGTGGCGAATAGCGGCGCGGTGTGCGTGGAGTGCTTCGGAAGGTTTCATGGTCGATACCGAGTCAGTGACCGGAATTCTATGCTCATATTATGCCGTCATTTCTATGTGGCGGCATAGGCAAATGTGACGCTGACCCTATTGGTTCTTTTAGCTTTGTACCTTTTGTCGCGATCAAGTGTGAAAAAATCTGAGCCATGCTTCTTTGATTTTCAGCGTTTGCTCGCTGTGGGTTTGATCGTTCCATCAACGAATTCCAAATCTGACAGCGGCTCATGCCGTTTATGAGCTTCATTCCGTAACTTCATCAACACTTTTTCCTTGCTGCCCATTTTTCCAACATTGATGACAAGATAGATTGCCTTTATTGTTTCTTCGGCAGCTTTATACACCTCAAGCTGCGTTTGATAACCGGATGGAACCTTAGGGTTCGTGGACAGCTTAATCTCAACCAAGACGCGGTCGTTAAATCCGTTGGAAAACTTGAAATCTATTTTCCCGTTACCAGTATCTATTTCAGGTGATACATCTACGTTGTTAGCACGACAATAGGCGTAAGCAACAGCAAAAAATAGTCGCTGCGATGTTGACTCGTGGCGCGGCACTTTATTGGATTGATACAGCTCTTTGTTCAATCCATTATCTTCAATCAGATGTCGGAACTGCTGGACAATTTCTTTGACGATACCAAATACGCCGTCGAGATTACTTGCCGCATTCTTCTTGAGCTTTAGCGGGAATTTTTCAGCATATTGCTCACCTTTCGCAGCCCACGCAATTACGCCTACTGGATCAGATGTTATGTCGTAAGGTTGCGCAGGGGTGGACTTTATGGCTTTTAGCAGCGTTTCAAATGCCTCTTTGTTGGTGAGTGCTTGAGACTTGAGACGGATCTTGTCCTGTTTTGTCTTCTTCAGCCATATCGAAGCGACATGCTTATTGATCTTGTCTCGAAGCTCTTCATTTCGCCGGGCTGCATCTGCGATGCTATCCCAATCATGTGCAACGGGTAGAATTCGAAGAACATCCGTGGGAACAAGGATGATGGGCGTACGCTTTTCCTCATGTGGATTGACAAGAAATTGTCCCGTCGGAAATTTCTCTCCGTTCAGACCCAACTCGCCGAGAACTCGCGTATTGAATGCGGAAAGAGCTTCTATGATGATATTCGTTGTCATGTCGCTGATTCGATCTGGACCAATATCAGACTCGAACAATGCCATTGCCGAAAATAAGTCGGGATCACGAACACCAATTTCAACGATTTGCGCGGCAACACGAAGGACACGATTAGTTAGCTTTGGGCCGAATCCGCTTCCGTGAATTGAGCCAGCACCATAGCCAAGGCATGTGCCGCTGATCTCAGGGAACGCCAGCCTTTTCTCGGCGGCCTTCCATGCGGGATCGCCCTCAGAACGACTATTGGCGAGCAAGCGAATGATGAGGTCAAAGTGGGAGTGATATTGTTGTACTGCATCAGTGTTTAATTCAGTATGCCTACTACGGCTCAACAGTAGTGGATCAATAAACAATTTCGTATCGATGGCGAGGGTTATATCAAGCACCCCCAATTGTGTAAGGATTTTCTGATCGATGCCAAACTCTTTACCGAGGGTGATTGGATTTCGAGCCTTTGCCATGGGTAGTGCTCCTGACTGGTGACTACACCAGCTTATTCAACTGATAAACCCTCTCCAGCGCTTACTTCGGACTCATCTCATCCGGCTGCAGATCGGAACAAAACGTGTCAGCATCGCAATTGTTTTCACTCATGCACCACCAATGCGTCGCCAGTGATTTCAACAAAGCGGCTGGTCGCAAAGGCGGTCTCAATGCCAGATAGGTTTGTATGTAAAAGTTTTTCCAATTCCGCGTTGTTGATGTTGCCAGTGGAAATCAATAACAGCAGCGGTTCGCCAGTAACCATGAAGGTCTGTACGAAGTCGGCATCTTTGCTAACAACGATGCGTCCATCCCGCTTGGCGCGGGCGACGATATCTTGATCTGTAGTGAGGTTCTTGTGGGGAAGATCGAGTGTGTGCAATGCATCGTGTCCCGCTTCGTTCAGCCAGTTGGCGAAGCGCCGTGGGAGTTGCGCATCGACCAGGAATTTCATGCAGCCAGACATTCTAGCCGATTAACATGTGTGAGGCGTGCGGCGTAAGACAGCGCCGCCAAGATATCTTCACGTTCGAGATCTTCGTAATCGGCCAGAATTTCTTCGGTGCTCATGCCGCTGGCCAGCCACTCTAGCACGTTTTCTACCGGATAGCGCAAACCGCGAATGCACGGCTTGCCGTGGCACACTAGCGGGTCAACTGTGATTCGGTCGCTCATGAATTATCTCCTGCATTTCTGGAACTGGGCTTGGCGAGCATCTTACACCAGCTTCTTCAACTGATATATCTTCTCCAGTGCTTCCTTCGGGCTCAACTCATCCGGCTGCACGTCGCGCAGCGACTGCAACACAGGATGCTCTTCCGGTTCCGGCAACTCCGGCTTCCGGTCGAACAGGTCGCCCTGCGGGTTCTGCGCGGCGCTGTTCTGTTCCAGTTTGCGCAGTTGTTTCTTCGCGGTCTTGATGACGTCGTTGGGCACTCCCGCGAGGGCGGCGACTTGCAGGCCGTAGCTCTGGCTGGCGGCACCTTCGTTGACGCTGTGCAGGAACACGATGCTGTGCTGGTGTTCGATGGCGGCGAGGTGGACGTTGGCGAGTTGGGTGAATTCTTCTGCCAGCCGCGTGAGTTCGAAATAGTGCGTGGCGAACAGCGTGTAGCTGCGGTTCTTTTCCAGCAGGTGGCGCGCGATGGCGTAGGCCAGCGCGAGGCCGTC
>DATDTQ010000056.1:0-3561 GCA_035290765.1 Candidatus Peribacteraceae bacterium | reverse complement strand
AACGTGCCGCTGGCGGCCATGTTCGGCTACGCGACGGACCTCCGTTCTATGAGCCAAGGCCGAGCCAACTACTCCATGGAATTCGGGCACTACGATAAAGTTCCCACCAACGTCGCCCAGGAAATCATCACCAAGCGAGGTGGAGGGAGTAAACGGTAAACGACTAGTTATTAGCCATGGAACAATGGAGCAATGGTTCCACTGCTCAATTGCTCCATTGTTATTTACTTCACATCGTAGACGTCGCTGACGCCATCACCATCCGTGTCGCTCACAGAGGCCGCAACATCAGCCGTGAGCAGCGAAGCCCGCAGTGAAGGCAGAGCCGCCGTGAACCAGGCGGCGATAAAAGCGCCCATGACGAGAGCCAGACCGAGGTCATGGCGGACATTTTGATGAAGATTGGACATGGGTGTTTGTTTGAAAAGACATCAATATTATAGCAGAAAAATAAAAATTATCAAAGCGTCTTAAACCCTTTGCATTGTCATTTTTAGAGCCATTTGGGAAAGCTCCAAGCGATAAGCTATAAGCCGTAAATCGTGAAAGCTAATCGCTTAAAGCTTATAGCTTTTTTTGTTCTATTTCATTGATACAGGAGCTGAGGCAAGTAAGTATATCGCACATGGGCAAACGCCGATTCACTGAAGAAAGCTGGAGGAATGACCCGTGGCTACGGGCTTTAAATACGGCCCTACGGTCGTGTAAAACCGAGGCCGATATGGCCGAATTCCTCCGTGATGTTGCCACATTAAGTGAGCTCCAAGCCTGGAGCGAACGACTGGAAGTGGCCAAACAACTAGCGCGTGGCCTTTCCTACCGGCAAGTTGCGGCGCAAACCGGTGCCAGCACGACGACTGTCACACGCGTGGCGAAGTTCATCGAAAATGGGGCCGGTGGTTACCGACGATACCTCAAGAAAGCAGAGAAGAATGAAGAGCCAGCATCGGCTCTAGAGAAACTGCAGCAACGAAAACCTGAAGCTCTCCAAAAATATCTGAAGTGACCGTGAACGCTGAGCATCTTCCCTACATCGACCACTGCCTGCAGATAGCCCAGCGCGGCCGCGGCCGCGTCGGGCATAACCCGCTCGTCGGCGCCGTCCTTGTCCGCTTCGACAGAGCTCTGCGTGACAAGGGTCGAATCATCGCCGAGGCCTTCCACGCCGCCTTCGGCGCCGCGCACGCCGAGCGGAAGTTGCTCGAAGGATTCAAAGGAGACATCGAGCCCGATGACATTTTGTATGTAAACCTCGAGCCGTGTGTTCATCATGGTAAAACGCCGCCGTGTACGGATATCATCATCGAACGCGGTGTTAAACAGGTGGTCTTTGGTATGACTGACCCAAATCCCCTGGTAAAGGAGAAAAGTCGAAGAGCCCTAGAGGAAGCCAAAATCAAAGTCACTGGTCCGATCGATTCAGTGCGGTGCCGGAGGTTGAATCGCGGCTTCGTTTCTCTCCACGAACAAAGTCGTCCTTGGATCACACTGAAGCGTGCCCAGACCCGCGATGGCGGCATCAGCGGAAAAATCACAAGGAAGGAGCAAGACGCTTGGTCACATGCGCATCTGCGTGGCAAACATGACGCGATCTTGGTGGGAGTCGGAACGATCATTCATGACGATCCACAGCTGACGAATCGAAGTGTCACCCTGAGAAAAAATTCTCACCATGACAGTTTCCAACCTTTACGCATCATCCTTGATCCGCAATTGCACATACCGATTGAAGCGAAGGTTGTTTCAGAAGGAACGACAATCATTACAAGTTCCACAGACCGTGCTCGTATCAATCAGTTCGAAGGCAAAGGAGTGACCGTGATTGGTTTGCCTCTGCGTGGTGATAATTTTGATTGGGCAGAGCTGTGGGAAGCGCTGCCTGATATTTCCTCCATTCTCGTCGAAGGGGGCGCGGAGACGTGGCGCCGGTTTCAAGAAGCGTCACTCGTCGACGAAGAGGTAACGCTGGTTCAATGATTCAGCTTGTTTGAGCCGCTGGCGCGCATACCACTGCAGCACTTCCTCTGCCCGCTCACGGGCGGTTCGCAAGCGCAATTCAAGATTGCCGCTGGCGAGGAGCGCATTGCTCTTTTTGCTATTACAGAGTCCGCAGACAGGCTGGTAGTTCGGGGCGCTATGATGGTGCGGCGGTAGCATCGACACGAGTGAGTCCAAGTGTTTTGGCTTCACACCTTGCGCAATGAGGAGGTTTGGGATTTCCTCCATTGGAATGGTGACGGGAATAACGTGATCAACTTCCATCTCATTCAGCGGTATTTCATGACGGTGGCACATCTGACACGTCCCCTTGTAGACGGCATACAGGGCTTGGCGCAGTTGGGCTGTACGCAAAACATCTGTTACGGCAGGTACCTTGAGTGCCAGCTTCGGCCGCTGCGGTTGCTCTTTCTTCGCTTTTCGCGGGAAGAGCGGGGCTACGCGATACTGCGGCTGAGGACTCTTTACCTTCAGTTGTTTCTTTCGGCTGCCTGGCTTCGGCGGTTCGTACACGAAGCATTGGTAAGCTTCGGTGCCAGTTGTATTAGGTAGAAGTAAACCTTTTTTATTTTCAAATGTGATCAGACGTTGATATTTCGTCAGAAATGTATGTGTTGCCACCTGCGTGCGCCAAATGACTTCCGAGAACTCTTCACCAAAGACTCTGGTCATTTCCAAAAACCACTCCCCACTTTCTGGCTCCGGGCAATCGAGGAGCAGGCCGGCTGATTGCCAGTGGGATTTTCGAACGCGTTCAAAAATATCTTCTATCTCGTTGTCTGATGGGCGCGGAGCCGCGGGCATTGCTCTAAAAAGATCGACCCGGTTCCACAGAGTGGAGCCGGATGGAATGTCGAGCTGACACCGGAGTGGCAACAGTAACTGCTTCGCTTCGGCAGGTGGTATCTGAATACATTCCGAAAGTCGGCGCACGCTGCTTCGGGCGCAGAGGATCGCTCCGGTCTGTTCGCCAATGGCGCTATCGCCCCACTCGAGCTCGTATTGTGTCATGGGAGCGCGGGATGTTAGGCCAGCTTGACAGTCCTGTAAAACCCTTTACAAGCAATTTAAGGGTTCTAGAATCGTTCCCTTTATCCGTAAATTTTATGCCGCAACCGGAGAATGCCGACTTAGCTCCATATGCTGTTCCGCATGTAGGTGGGCTGGGTCGTATGCACCGGTCCGCTGCGAAGGCGGGCGAGCTCCGAGGACCTTTTGATGTGGATGAGGGTCGAATTACTCATTCGGATGCCTTTCGGCGACTGGAGAAAACGCAAGTCTATCCGCACGGCATACCGGGTGATTATGAGACGGCCACGCGTTGGTCGCACACCGTCGAGGTGGCGTACCACGCGTACTGCAATGCCAAGGCGCTTGGCTTGAACGAAGAACTCGCCCGCGTGTTGGGTTTGGCGCACGACCTGGGACACACGCCGTTCGGCCACGAGGGCGAGGATGCGATGGTCTCGTGGATGCAGCGGCACGGTCTGCCGTTTGAGCATAACCGGCAGACAGTCCGCATTGTCACACTGCTGATGTATCACTCGAATGCATACCGTGGTC
>DATDTQ010000055.1:0-3909 GCA_035290765.1 Candidatus Peribacteraceae bacterium | reverse complement strand
GAACGTGGATTTGTTGAGGCAGAAGATCGCAGACATCATGGCGCAAACAGGCAGCAGCAAGGTGGATGTCGTTGCTCACAGCACGGGCGGTCTCTTGGTAAAGAAGGGTGTCGCCGACCATCCCTCCGACCACCACATCGGCAAGGCGGTGTTCGTCGGCGTACCGAATGCCGGCGCGCCGAAAGCCGCGAAGGTGCTGCTTTCAGGCGACAGCTTCGGCGTCCCGTGGCTCGCCGATAGCGAGATGCAAAAGATCGCAAAAAATCTGCCAGTAGCCTACGATCTCCTGCCCAGTCTCCAATACGTCACCACTAAAGGCAGCTATGTGAAGATAGTGGACCAGGGGCTGTGGGGCTCGTCGAGCCGCGATCTGGATTTCGGCCAGACCACCGATTTCCTTCTCACCGATCATCAATTGAATACGCTGACATCGAACGGATCGCAGGCGCTGCATACGGCGAGCTTTGATAATTTCGATATGCGCACGGCCGGCGTTGATCTCTACAGCATAAACGGCTGTAAGAGTGGAACGATCGGCAACATTATCGAACGGCGGCAGAAAGATATTTTCGGAAATCTGCTCGTCAGTTATGATCAGCCGCAACAAACGTCAGGGGACGGTACCGTGCCGCTTGAAAGCGCGACGAATCTACCTATTGACGCGGGCCACGTCTACTACGCGCTTAAGGCCGACCACGGCAAGATGCCGAGCCAGAACGGCATCCGCCAAAAGATCGTCAACCTGCTTTCCGGAAGTCAGCTTTCGGTCGGGAGCGGCCTCATGACGCAGGATATCTCGCAGTGCAAGTTGCATGGCAAGGCGATTTCTATCTACAGTCCAGTCGCTATCCAGGTAACCGATGCTCTCGGTAATCGCGCGGGCGTTGCCGCAGATGGCAGTGTCGAGAATAGCATTCCCGGGGCGAACTTCGAGATTATGGGGGAACACAAATTCGTGTATCTGCCGGACGATGAAGGCCAAACGTACACGATTGCGCTCAAAGGCTCCGGCGACGGTACGTTTACGCTGCAAAATCAAAACATTGCGAATGATCAGGTGACACAGACCGAGGTTTTTACCGATCTGTCAGTTACGACGGCGCTTCTCGGACAGGTACAGATGAGTTCGGCTTCTACGACCCTGTCGTTAGATGACAATGGCGATGGAATTATCGATCAAATCGTCCAGCCGACCGCAGTGGTATATCCCGACACGATGCCGCCAGAAGCGATTGTCCAATTCGACCCTGCGCTCAAGGATCTTCGCTTTACGTCCTCGGACAATGTTTCTACGCCGGACAAGGTGACTGTCGCTGATGCAGGAGGCCATGTGGTATTGACCGATGAAGCGGGCAACACGCTCGATGTCGGCTTTGTCGAAACAAACAGAAGGAACGCTTTGAAAGCCGGTATTCAATCGCTCACCTATAACGGACAAGCGGTCAGCATCCCTTCAAATTCGTTTTCTTTCAGTTGGAGATTGGACAGTCAGGGGGTCCTGAAATCGCTGACGCAGGTAGTTAAGTCGCGCGGCGGCTTCAGCATAAAAGCGGTGTACGACGGAAATCAGACCGTCCTCACCGGCACCGACCAGACGGGAAAGATACATAAAACGCTGACGGGATTGCTGCTACTGAAAGTCTCGACGAACCACGGCGATTTTACTTGGACGTACTGATCGGGTGTTACATCCCGCGCGAGAGGCCTCGCTGTACTATTCTGAAATTCGCCAAAAGGCCCTTACGGGGCCTTGCACGGCAAGGTTACAGACCGAGCCGGGGCATCAAGCCAATGCTAATTCAAGTGACCGAGAGGGGTGGTTTTTGGGCGCTACTCGATTTGAAAATCAGCGTTTAACCAGCGCGATTAAGGCGCAATCGTGGTCACGGCCGTATTAATAATCTCTCCCTGCGCTTCCAAAATCTATCGCAGTAGAATTCATTACTGCTTTTACTTCGTCATTTGGCGAGCTCTTCCTCTATAATTCTTTTGAATTCGTCCCATGACTGAAGTCCTAATACTAGACGTCCATTGATGAAGAAAGCGGGTACGCCAGCAATACGTTCCCGCACGGCATCTTGAGAATTTGCTTCAACAAAAAGTTGGTATCTTTCAGTGTCAAGGCAACGGCCAAATCTAGTCATATCTAATCCGAGTTGTTCCCCAAAACCCTTAAAATCCAATTGCTCTAAATCCGGCTGCTCTGCTTGACCGTGCAGGTCTATCTGGGGGGCTAACAATAAATCGTGATACTGCCAAAACATTCTTTGTTCGTTGGCGCACCTCGCCGCGTTTGCGGCACTTGTATCACCCAACAGTCCGGGGTAGTCGGGAAAAACAAAATCTTTCCAATACATTACAACCTTGCCAGTTTCTATGTATTCCACTCGCAATTTCTGCTCTACGTTTTGGAAAAACATCCTTGAAAAAGGGTCATAGTAGTTTCCGTATTCAATAATCTTCACTTTTGCGTTCGGAGAGCCGTTTGAAGGAAGATTACCGACAGATGAACCGAGCGATTGTGCTGGCCTGGGACTAAGTGGAGTTCCTGTAAGAGCAAGTGCGGAACCCGTAAAGACCACGAATGCGCCTAATGCGGCGACAACGACTGCTACGCTAAAAAGAATGGGTTTGTGTATACGCATAATCGTTATTGCCAATTATTATTAACCGTTAGTCCATCGTAGCATACTGGCATCTCCGACCTCTGAAGAGGGTATAATGGCTACATGAGGAGATATGTGCCTTATGTCGTCCTGTTCGCGCTTCTTAGCATTGTAGTTTTGTTCTACAGCTTGTATCGGGGCCCAGTTTCCATACTCTCGTTTAAATTATTCGATTCTTCGTCGAGCGAAGCACAGGTTGCGGCAGTTCTGCGCGCCGTGCCTTTAAACGACACCTTCACGGTGGGCGATGCGATTACCGTTGCGCTCGTGGTGGATACAAAAGGCGTATCCATCAATGCTGTCGGGGGGAACATTACGTACTCGTCGGACAATGTGGAAATAATCGATATTTCCACAACAGACTCCATTATCAACTATTGGGTTCAGGAGCCCAAATTCTCCAATGCGAGCGGCACGGCCAGTTTTTCAGGAGTCGTTCTTTCCCCGGGGTTCACGGGATCGGCTGGCAACATTGTCACCCTTTCTTTCAAAGCGAAGCGTCCCGGGAAGACGAGTATCGATATCACGGACGCGCAGGTATTGGCCAACGACGGCTTGGGCACGAATATCCTAACGGATGTAATCCCGGGAACTCTGGTCGTGAAAGACAAACAGACACAGAGGATGGATATCAACGGGAACGGGAAGGTTGATCTTTCCGACGCGAGTATTTTGATCTTTCATTGGGGTACGAACAACGCGCAAAGCGACTTAAATGGAGACGGTATCGTTAATCTAAAGGATTTGAGCATGTGGGCGGCTAAATTCACAAAATAAAGCGGTACAAAAATTATTTTAGAGTTAGGATTGCAATATCCGCTCTCATAGCTCAACGGATAGAGCGCAGGCCTCCGAAGCCTGAAATCGAGGTCCGACTCCTCGTGGGAGCACTACTTCGCTAAAGCTACGCAGTGCGCGGCACTACTTCACTTTCGCCCTTTTGATTGCCTGTGCGAGGCGGGACTTCTTGCGCGCGGCAGTGTTGGCCTTGATAACGCCGCGTTTCTTCGCCTTGTCGATTGCCTTATATGCAGCGGGGAGGAGTTTCTCGGCTCCTGCGGCATCCTTGGCGGCGAGCGCCTTAGTGAGCGCCTTCGTGGCATCATGGAGCATATCCTTGCGGCGCAGGTTGAACACATGTTTCTTCGCCGAAGAACGGATCGCTTTCTTTGCCGAGCGGGTGATGGCCATATAAGTAGGTTGTAGAGAGTAGGGTATAGGTTGTAGAGGGAAAAAGCAAATT
>DATDTQ010000054.1:0-5127 GCA_035290765.1 Candidatus Peribacteraceae bacterium | reverse complement strand
TAAACCAATAAACCCAATTGTATCGACGGTGGGTTTCTTGGTCGCGATGTTAACCATGTCGATGGGGGACAACCGCGTGACGTTGTTGATTTCTTCACGTTTTGCTCGAATACGATCGAGTTGAACAAGCGCGTCACTGCGGTATAAGCCGCTTTCGTGTGCGATGATTTGGCGCGCGCTCTCCTCTGCGCGCTCCAAAATTGCATTGGAGGAATCAAAGTCTCCGGCGATGCGCCGTGTTTCGGCGGTTCGAATGTCTTCATTTGCCTGTTCAATAAGCTGATTTAACTGCGCCTTGGCTTGGCTCCGCTGTTGGAAGGAAGACAAGTTGGCCACGGTCCAAACGATGAGGAATAAGGCCAATACACCGGCAATAAGAAGGAGGTGGGCACGCTTCTTGCGCGCGGGATTCCGTAAATCCTTCCACAGATTATTCATAAACTTACTGACTTGCTGCGAAATGCTAGAAGATTTTGACGAGCGTGAGCGCGAAGAGGTTGGACGCTTCATGAACTGCTGACCTTGATCGGTCAGCTGTTTCAGCGCGCCGCTCATGGCGGGCATGATCGACGCGAGTGGATTACTCGAAGCCGCCGCGCGCGTCTTACGACGCTCTGGCGCGGCGGCTGGCGCCTTGCCTGCGAGATGAATGGCGACAAGCGCCGCCTGTTCGCCATCTGCTTCCAGTCCATCCTTTATTTCGCCGACAAGTAGGTCTGATTTAGGGGCAAGATGCGCTAACTGAGCCGGCGTGAACGTGCGCAAAAGGCGTTGTGTGCTTAACACTACCGTGTCGCCCGGTTCGAGCTGACCACTGGCAATGTGAATGAAGGTAGGGGAGGGCTTCCCCCGGCTGTATTCGGTAATTTGACTCGCAGCATTGCCACGAATGACGTACGCCTCCGCCCGGCCGGCGTGAGAAACATGCATAACGCTATCTTCGTCCAGCACCGCCACAAGGGCGTGCACATCGCTCAGAGATTTGGACAGAATCATGCCCTTAATAAGACCATTCAATTCTTTAAGAGCACTATCTACGCGTTCGCTCGTCGTACCTTCAGTTTCACCAAGCACATGTTGCACAAGTGTAAGTGCTTCACGGCGGAACGTGCGGGCGGCGGCGCCATCCGCATCAATCTGAAGTAATAAGAACCCGCGCTCAGCGGCCATTTCAAAAGACTCTGCGGCAAGCAGCGTGTCTTCGAGCGCGCGCGTTTTCCCCGTGTAGACCGCGATGTCCATAACGGTAGTCAGAGTACCAGGGAGTGTTGCGCAGGCGCAATCGTCGGATATGAGAGATTCACTCACTGACATTTACGCAAAAAATGCCTTGGGCAGCAAAAAATTTTTGTAAAAATTTGTTTATTTAAAGCCAATAAACAGTATGTTACTCATTCATATCCTTGCTTATGCTTGGGGATGCGAGTACGCTGAAGACATTCATTCCTATTAGAACGTTGAATCCAACACCAGATCAGGTAACTATTCCGCCGCCCAGCGGGGCTCCTTCCATTGGTCAAACTGGACGGCCTATCCCGCCTCCGGGGAATCGACCACCACAAACACGTCCACAACGACGTGACCAAAAAAATCCACGCAAAGGCAGTCTCCGTGTTTATCCTCTTGGTGGCTTCGAACAAATCGGGCGTAACTGCTTCGTTGTAGAAGTCGGCGCAGACATTTTCATTATTGATCTTGGTCTGCAATTTCCAGACGAAGATATGCTCGGTATCGATTATCTGATTCCCGATCTATCTTCTCTCAAGGGAAAGGAAAATCGCATCCGCGCCGTGCTTTTTACGCACGGTCACTTAGACCACATCGGCGCCGTCCAGCATTTAATGCAGGGGCTGCACTTCCCGCCTTGTTATGGCACCAAATTAACCATGGCAATGGTGAAAAAACGTCTTGAAGAAGATAAGTTAGCCGGAAAATCCAAATTGAACGTTGTGCAGTACGGCCAACGTATTCGCTTTGGCCAGACCGAAGTGGAATTTTTGAAGGTCACACATAGTATTCCGGATAGTGCGGCGATTGCGCTGCACACTCCGAACGGCACGCTCCTGCACACAGGCGATTTTAAATTTGATTTCACGCCGAAAAATGAAGAGCCCGCGGACTTTCAACGCTTAGCTGAGCTCGGCAAGAAAGGAGTACTCGCCATTATCGCAGACTCCACCAATGCTGCGAAGCCCGGCAACTCGCTGAGTGAAAGTGAAGTTTCACAAACGCTTTATAATTTGATTCGTGACGCTAAAGGTCGCATCATTGTGTCGACATTCAGTTCGCTGCTCAACCGAATTCAACAGGCGACGGAGCACGCAAATACGTTCCACCGCAAAGTTTTTATCTCCGGTCGGAGTATGGAAACGAATATTGAGATCGCTCAGAACCTTGGGTATCTGAAGGCGCCACGCGGTCTGATTCGTAAAGTCGGTCCCGGGATGGAAAAGTTGCCAGATAATGAAGTTCTAATTATTACAACAGGCAGCCAAGGCGAGGAGCGCGCTGGTCTGGCTCGCGTGGGGCTCGGCACTCACCGCCATATCAGTATCAAGAGGGGTGACACTGTTATTCTCAGCAGTAACCCGATTATTGGTAACGAACGCGCCGTTGCGAAAGTTATTAATAATCTCCACACACTCGGCGCCATTGTGAAAACTAATCAAGAGTTGGCGCTCCATGTGACTGGTCACGGAAATCGGAACGACATTATGTTAATGCACCGTCTTGTAAAGGCTCGACACATTATTCCGGAACACGGCGAACCCGCGATGCGCGCCGCGCACGCACAGATCGCCGTTGATCTCGGCTACGCCGAGAACCAGATTCATTCGCTCGGAAATGGTGAAATCTTAGAGTTCGATGAACAAGGAAACGCCCGCAAGAGTAAGCAGAAGCTTACCTATAACGATGTCATCATCGATGGCCGCGGCGGCACTGCCGGCGAAGGCCAGCGCGTGATGGACGACCGGAAGATTATGAGCAATAACGGTGTGATCATTGTGCTCTTCCGCGCTTATTCCGACAGCAAACGTCTTGTGGGCGACCCTGAGGTTATCACCCGCGGATTAATCTACGGATCGGAGCAGGTCATGATTACCGGCGAAGTCATTCAAGCCTCGAAAAAGGCGTACACCGAAGCGCTTGATCGCGGTGAGAAAGAGCGTAAGGCATTCAAACGCGCCGTGACCGGCGCGTTGTATCGATACTTCGATCGAAAACTAGATAGGGAACCTATGGTCATCCCTGTTATAGTCGAAGTTTAGAAGTATTAAGTATTATGTATTACGTATTAAGCGTGGTACGAAGATACATAATACTTAATATTTTATACATAATACTCGTATGAAATACGACGCAGTCTTCTTCGACCTTGATGGAACAATCATCGAGACCATTCCCTTGTGGCAACGCGCTTATTTGGAAACGCTTCAAGAATTCGGAATTAAAATGAATGTCGATGACTTCATGTCCAAAATTTACGTGACCTCCCAACCTCTCATCGAGGCGCTTGCTGAGCAAGGGGTTGTGGATGCCCCAACTGTGCAAAAATTCCGAGCTCAACGAGATCAAAAATACTGTGAAATCCTTCGTGAGGAGGTTAAATGGATACAAGGTGCAGAGCAAACTTTGCGAAGCGCCAAAAAAAAGGCCCCTCTTGGGCTTATAACCGGCTCCTGGCGTCCTTACGTGGAAGCAACAGATGCACGTCTAAATTTATCTAAATATTTTGAAGTCATCGTCACTGCCAATGAGATGGAACAGGGGAAACCTCACCCGAGCGGACTCTTGATCGCTGCTAAAAATCTTCAGGTGAATCCCGTTAATTGTATCTACATCGGCGACATGCCATTCGACATTGCCGCTGCCAACGCCGCCGGCATGACAAGTTGTTTACTTTGGGGAAAAGACACTCCTGTAGGCGCAGACGGCGGCGCACAGATTGTTTGCAAAGATTTGGAAGAAGTTAAGGAAAGAATATTGACTTAGAAAAGCAATGTTATAACTTCTGCGCGCACAGTTCTTTCTCCACCATGGGTTTGAAAGGAGGACAATGTCGATAATTGCTGATTCAACTCTTTGGGAGCAAGCCATTTTGGCAATTCTTTCGGCCTCACTTTGGGGTGGCACGTTGTTTGTGATAGCCAGACACCTTATGACGGATTACTGGGCGACGTCCCTCGACGCAATGTTGCTTGCGTCTTGTCACATCCTAGGGAAATTGATGTTTAATAGTTATTCGTCTCCTCAAGTGTATCTGATAGCTTTCCTAACGTTTTTTCTGTTCTTCTTGGGAACAAGCGACGTTTGGAAGTACGCAAAAGAAAGACGGCCGAAAATAAAATGATAACCGACTGTGCCCGCCGTCCTGCAGCAATGCAGGGCGGCTTTCCTAAACCACTTTTCCTTTTACCTTCCACCCCTCATAAGGAGTCCACTGGCATCTTGAATGAATATCTGAGCCTTTAATCGTCCATTCAATTGAAGGATCAACGGTGATGCGCGGTTGATCATCAGCACCAAGACGGAAGATTTGGGTTGGGTTGGTGAAACAAAGCCGTAAGATATCCTTCGGGGTCAGGTTGCAGGTGACCGGACGATCAGAATGTGGATGTGGCCATGCACCAGCTGCAACGGTCAACAGCAGTGGCAGCATTGTCTCCACTCCTGGCACTCCTGATGGTGCCTGCAACGGCACCCCTGCCCTCTTCTCTTCTAGTAGATGAGGCGCGTGGTCCGTCGCAATGCAATCGACCGTACCGTCAGCGATTCCTTCCCAGAGTGCTTCCAAATGTCTTTGCTCGCGGAGGGGCGGATTCATTTTGGCTAATGTGCCGAGCTTCTGATAATCATCAATTGTGAGGAAAAGATGGTGTGGTGTAACTTCACACGTGACTGGAAGCTTCTCCTTTTTGGCTTGGCGCACGAGATTGACGCCTTCGGCGGTGGATAGGTGCGCCACGTGAAAAGGTGTTTCGTAACGCCGAACAAGATCGATGCATTTAAAGATGGACTCGGACTCGGACTCAGGCGGGCGAAGTCGAGAATGGAGAACAATATCATCTCCTTTTACCCTATTTGCTGCCTCTTCATTAATTTTAGGATCTTCGCAGTGCGCGATGA
>DATDTQ010000053.1:0-4193 GCA_035290765.1 Candidatus Peribacteraceae bacterium | reverse complement strand
CCCGCCAGTTAGTCAGTTCACCTTCATTTTTCGACTCATATTGAAACAAGTGTTCCGTGGCGACGAGCTCCAGCACGGCATCTCCCAAAAACTCAAGCCGTTCGTTATGAGCGGATATACGGCTGCCGCGTACCGCACTGCGGTGCGTCAGCGCCTGCGCCAGCAAATCTTTATTCCGGAAAACCACGCCGATTTCCTTTTCCAGAAGCGTAAACGAACGGGGTTGGGACATCATGGTTAGTATAGGCCAAAGTTGATTGCACAAAAAACTGCATTCTGTAAGCTCTCTCTCCTTATGGAGAATCGCGAATTGATCCGGCGGCTCAGCGATGTCCGAAATCCAGCTGAATTAGCGGCTTGGACTGAATCTCTAGAATCAGCTCGACCATATCAGGGCGTAGTTGTCATCGGCCAAGATGTGGCCGATCTGAAGCAAACTTATTACCAAATCCTGACGGGCTCCACGTTTGTGCTGCGGAAAAATGCCGATGGTGTCGCCGTTCGCTGTGCCAAAAACCCCCCCCGAAATCCCCCCGGCAACCGATGATTCCGCCGGAAGTAGACGGCGAATTAAATTCCGCTGATGAAGTCGTGAAGCAGCTCAACAGCGTCACTTCACCCGAGCAGATGAAGGCGTGGATTGAACAACATCTTAAAGTCGCCCCTGAGGGATTAGATAAAAACGAAGTGTTGCTGGTGGGTCAAGATACTGATGTGAGAGATCGCCGACTCCGTATGCTCCAAGTGCTTTTAAACGGACCGAGAGCGACTTTTAAGCTCATGCGAAACAAACAGGGCCAACCCGTCGCCGTTCGTAACGCCGCACTCAAGCGCGCCGATGAGCAATCGCGTTAAGTACGCCGTTCACAAACTTCCCGCTCTCCGCCGTCCCGAATTCTTTGGCAATCTCGATTGCCTCATTCATGACAACCGGCGGCGGCGCGTCGTTGCCGAAGAGCAGTTCATACGCGCCGACGAGCAGCGTCGATCGCGCGATGGGATCCATGCGCTCGAGTGACCAACTCGGCGCATGTTCTTGAACGATCGCTTTAATATCCGGTTCGTGCTTCATGACACCGCTGAGCAGTGTTTCGGCGAAGCCATCGTCACAGTGTTCCAAGGCCTCTAAATTACGCGCCAAGCTCAGGCGCGGATCAGTTTGCCTCCGCTCACATTCAAACAGCGTCTGCATGACTGCGATGCGCGAGAGATGTCGCTTGCGCGCCATGGGCAGATGTTAAATGGAAACTAGCAAATTGGGAAATAAAGAAGGAAAATTAGGTTTGCCTTCCATGCCTTTAGGCTTTGATCTTCGTGATTCGTTTCAATGCCTTCCCAGCCTTATTTTTGGGCTCGACCAGCGTGGCATACGGCGAAGCCTGGCGGTTTTGGAGCCGCGTGCGCTGCTTGCGCACATAGGAAGCGTACTGGGCTCGGCCAGTGCTCTTGGCGCGCCGTTTCTTGGGGGTGGGCCGCTTCGGCATCGGTGACAGTGTATGGATTGGCAGGAAAGTGTAAAGAAAAAGCCCCGAAAGCTTTCAGCTTTTAGCCTTTTAGCCCGCATTGTCACATTGAGCCTGTCGAAATGCGACGATGCGAACCAGGCCAGTTGCCGTCTTTCGACAAGGCTCAAGATGACAACTGTGGATGGCTAAAGGCTCCGTTTTCTGCTAAAATAAGAAGATTTATGGCGTCCCTCCTTGCCCAAAGTATTCCTAGTGCAATTAACCAATACGGGTGCACATACCTGAACCTCGGCCTGCGCTGCAATCAGACTCCCGGCGACATGTTTGCGGAGCTACTGCCCGCGGCCAGCGCTATCTTTGGTGCCTTCCTCTTCTTCATGCTCGTGATCTACGGATTGGTGCTTGTCTCACGCAGCCATAAAGAAGAAGCCGTCGGCGAAGCCTTCAACGCCTACGGCAACGCCTTATTCGCCGCCTTCATTGCCGCCTTCGCCGGGCTTCTCAGCGACGCATTCGTCTTAGGCGGCGGCTTACCCGACACTGCGCCAGTCGTAGAACTGCTCACGCTGTTCAAAGACTTCTTGCTCTCGTTCGCCTACGCCGCCTTGGCCGCGAACATCGCCATCCAAAGCATTCGCCTTCTGGTAGCCCAGTCGGACACCGGAACCGATGCTGCTCGCACAAACCTGGTCCGCAGCATCATCGGTGCATTCCTCCTCAATATCGCAAATTTGACGATTCTGGATCTGCGCCCGAGTAAGCCCGAGAGGATCATCGACGTCTTTATCGGTGTGGCTAACTTTGCCGCCACACTCTTTGGCGCGATGGCCGTGATCGGCATGATCGCCGCCGGCATCATGCTCGTCATCTCCGTGGATGAAAGTCTGAAGGATCGTGCCAAGAAGTTGATCATCACGTCGATCGCTGCATTGATCGTTGTGCTGCTCGCCAAAGGTATTGCTACCTTCTTTGAATTGTAAGATGACATTCCGATTGCCATTTCTGGCTCTGCTCTTTCTCATCGGAATTCCCGATGCCTTTGCGCAATACAATCCGGAATGGGTGCTGCGTATTCCCGGTTGGAGCGATGGCATCACCGACTTCGCCGAATTCTTTGAGCAATTTGGCGATAAGCTCGTGCCGCTCGTGAATGTGATTGCGCTGCTCGTGATCACAATTTCCGCTTTTGGCATGGTCTTTAGCCAAAGTGAAAAACAAAGTCACACCGCGCGTCAGACGTTGATCGTTTCATTGATCGGCATTGCTCTCGTTTGGATCGCGAAAACCATCCGCGATGCGTTTCGGGATCAGGATCCGACGGTGTTACCCGATGAGCTCCTCGGCTTCGCCGGCTGGCTGCGGGCCATCGCCGTCGTGCTGGCCGTCTTGATGATCATTATCAGCGGTATTCGGGCGATTGCCACCTTTGGCTCCGATGACGGCACGGCCCACTTACGCCGGACCGTGATTGCCGTCCTGGTAGCGGTGCCCCTCTTGATTTTGACGGGAGATAGCTCGAGCATCTTCAAAGTGTTCACGGAGGGTGGCTCGGCGAATTCCATTATTGGACTCCTGATTACGATCGTCTCGGCCTTCCTGGGCCTCGTCGGTATTGCCGCGGTGGTCGTGATTGTGATTGCCGGCGCAATGATGATAGTGAACATCGGCAACGACGACCAATACCGCCGCGCCCGCGATTTGATTCTTCGCGTGGCGCTCGGTCTGGTGGTCATTGCCGCCTCGTGGGCGCTGCTCAGCATCATTGCGGGCGCGATGACCTAACAGCCGTTAGCTTTAAGCTATTAGCTATAAGCTAAAGGCTAACGGCTAAAGGCTTTTAGGTTTAAGGCGAGCTCACACCCTCGTCGCACCGCCGCCACATCATGCGTCCGAATGTAGTGGGCCCCGTTTTTGGCCGCTAACGCGGAAGCCGCCACGGTCGCGGGGAGCCGATCTTTCGCCGGCAAGTTTTCCGGACCGGCTAAAAAGGATTTGCGTGATGGACTGATAAATAACGGGTAACCGAGCTCGACCAATTCCGGGAGTCGATCGAGAATTTCAAATGAGTAACGCGCTTCGCTGGAGATGAATTGCCCGAGGCCAGGATCGATGATGATGCGTTCTCGTTTCACACCGGCAGCGAGCGCCAGATCTGCTCGTGCCTTGAGAAACTCTTTGATAGTGGCAATGACATCGTCATATTGCCAGTTTTCGATGGTTGTTCGCGATGTTGGGTCCTTGGAATGCATCAGCACGAGATCGACGCCGGATTCCGCTGCGACTCGGAAGATTTCCGGATCGCTCCGCCCGGCCGTGACGTCATTGATCATGGTTACGCCTGCTGCAACGGCCTGGCGCGCCACTTCGGCTTTGTAGGTATCGATGCAAAGCCGAGCTTGCGGATATTTCTGCTTGATCGCTTTGATGATATCGATTGTTCGAAGGAGTTCTTCCTCTAGAGAAACAGCTGGAGACTTTGGGCCGGTCGATTCGCCGCCGATTTCCACGATGTCCGCGCCTTCGGCGAGGAGCTGCCTGGCGCGCTTCACGGCTTGATCGACATGCGTGAACTGCCCGCCATCGAAGTAGGAATCGGGGGTGACATTGAGGATGCCAACGATCTGAACGTATTTCATTTCTCTCAGTGCACTGCTGCAGTTTCAAGGTGCTGAATGCGCTCCTCATGCTGATTCAGCTTGTCAGAATGTTGCTCGAGACGATCCTTAA
>DATDTQ010000052.1:0-3005 GCA_035290765.1 Candidatus Peribacteraceae bacterium | reverse complement strand
TATCTCTGAGGGCAATGTGATTTCGCTGAGTAAGCCCATGGGCATTTTAGGCACGTTCATTGAGCCAACTTTGCGCTCGTCAAAAAATCAAAGCAAGGAATTGTAATGTTTTCTTGACATGCATGTGCCGCCATATTCCCTGCCACTGCCTAGTAGGCTCGAAACGCAAAACGCGCTATGATACTATGAAATCTCTCCCCTTCCCCTAATGCATTCCCGCATCCAATCAATCGCTTCGCAGATTTCTCGCGGATACCTGACAACGCCCTTCGACCGCGCTCAGGGCAGGCCGCAGAACATTCTGATTCCGACCGTCATCGAAAAGACGCAGTTCGGCGAGCGCGTGTATGACATCTACTCGCGCCTCCTCGAAGAACGCATCGTCTTTCTCGGCACCCCGATTAACGACGATGTTGCTAATTCGATCATTGCTCAATTGCTCTTCCTCGAAAAAGAGGACGCCAAGAAGGACATCATTTTGTATGTGAACTCACCGGGTGGCCAGGTCAGCTCGACCCTCGCCATGTACGACACCATGCAGTACGTCAAACCGGATATCAGCACGGTTTGTCTCGGCATGGCGGCTTCCGGCGGCGCCATCATTCTGATGGGCGGCGCCAAGGGCAAGCGCTTCGCGCTGGAGCACTCTGAAATCATGATTCACCAACCGCTCGGCGGCACGGAGGGGCAAGCCACCGACATTGCCATTCACGCCGAACATATCGTGCAGACCAAAGGGCTTTTGAATCAACTGATTGCTAAGCACACCGGCAAGTCGCTCGAGCAAGTCAGCTCTGATACCGAACGCGATAAATTCATGAATGCGGAAGCAGCTCTCACCTATGGTCTCATTGATCGCGTGGTGAAGTCGGCGAAAGAGGTGAAGGCAAAATAAGTCGGATTTGAAAACGCCCCGCAGTTTAGCGAGGCGTTTTTTTGTCAATTATTTCCGCTTCTTCTTGGTCGAGTGGGCATCCTCATCACAACGAGTACCAAGACCAAGAGCGATGAGCCAGAGGAACGTGCCTTGCACAACGCCCATCACACTTTCCAGCGGCACTGCTTCATCAGCTGGCACGAGCGTGGTGGCCGCGAGAAGTCCTTTAAGGAGTAGTCCCAAAATAATGGAAACGAGCGAAATGCCGAGGAGCCAAGTTCCCTTTCCCGCTTGAAGGCCCAGCGCGACCATCACGCCGCCAACCACTTCCAGAAGCGGCAAGATGTAACCCCAAGCAAGACCCGCTGGCGCCAGCGGCCCCAGGCCGGCGGCGACCATCTCGGGGAAGGTCTGAATATTGAGTAGGTGGTTCAACCCGATGAGCGCCACACCCAAGCCCACGCCCACGCGCAGACTCAGTTTTGAGACACACTTCGGACAATCCGGATAGTTCATCATAAAGAAGTGGTTGGAAATTAGACACAGTATGCAAATAGATAATGAATTCAACAAGCGAGCACACTGCACTTCGTATTTCTGGCAACACCTCTCGAATTTTTCAAATTCCAAGATACAAGCACCAAATTCCAAAATATTACTCGTTGTATCTTGTTTCTTGGGAATTGGGACTGTTCACTGCTTCGGTGACAACAAAGTCTTTTATCCTTCAAGCAGAAACTGCGAAAGGACGTCGTGGCACATTGCAAACTGCGCACGGCTCTCTTGAAACACCGTTGTTCATGCCCGTCGGCACGGCGGGTGCAATGAAAGGACTCACGCACCGTGACCTTTTGGAGCTCGGCGCGCAGATACTCCTTTGTAATACATACCACTTACACCTCCAACCGGGCGAAGCCGTCGTTGAGGCAGCCGGCGGTCTGCATGCTTTTTCCAATTGGCACAAACCGATCCTCACCGATAGCGGTGGCTTCCAAGTCTTCTCATTTGGGCGCCGCGGTCACACCGACGTGACTGATGAAGGCGTGCGCTTCCAATCTCATCTGGATGGCAGCGCTCGCCACATTGGACCCGATGAATCGATGGCGATTCAACACGCGCTCGGCGCGGACATCATCATGGTCTTCGATGAATGTCCGCCTTCCACCGCGCCACGCGCGGAGATTCAAAGCGCCGTGGATCGAACGCTGCGCTGGGCGCGGCGCTGTAAGGACCGAAACGAAGAACGGCGAGCCAAGACGGGGCAAGCCCCGCACCTCTTCGGCATCGTCCAAGGCGGACTGGAGCGCGACCTGCGGGAAAAGTGCGCGGAGGAGTTACAAGCGATCGGGTTTGATGGGTACGCACTTGGCGGATTAGCCGTCGGTGAAACGGAGGAAGAGATGCTCAGCATCGTCAAAGCGATTGCGCCACTGCTTCCCAAAGATCATCCGCGCTATCTCATGGGCGTCGGCACGATTCCTCAGCTACGCGCGTGCGTCGCGCTTGGCATCGACATGTTCGACTGTGTCTTGCCGATGCGCGTCGCGCGTCACGGTTCACTGTGGCTCAGTGATGGTTCGGAGCTGCGCATTCAAAATGCGCGCTTCCGCGATGATCACACGCCCATTGATCCAAACTCCCCTTCTCCCCTCAGTCGTACACACCTCAAAAGTTATCTCCATCATCTGATGAAAGCCGGCGAGCGTTATGGTGAAACGATCGCGGCGATGCAGAACTTAGGACTAACGTTCCAGGCAATGCAGGACCTGCGGACCGCCATTGAAAGGGATTGACCAATGTTAATTATACGTTACACTGCGGCCTTCACCGATGCAGCGTCCACTGAGTCCGCAACGGCACCAGCTCATCGATAATTTTAAGGTGTACAACGGAATGGATGCAGAGCCATACCGACGGACTCTTGAGGCGATCCCGCAGACAATTGAAAGCGTCCGCGCACGCATTGGCGAAATAATCATCTACCCCATTAAGGGTATGCAAGGCATCTACTTGGAAGAAGCGCTCCTCACTGAAAAGGGGCTCACGACGCTAGACGGCTGTTGCCGTGACCGGCAGGCAATGCTTGCTCGCATCGATCCAGCAACAGGTGAAAGAGTCCGCTTTTCCG
>DATDTQ010000051.1:0-7849 GCA_035290765.1 Candidatus Peribacteraceae bacterium | reverse complement strand
GGATGAAGTACTCAAATTCCATCAAGTCGAATTCCAATGTTCGGAAGGTGAAGTTGCCCGGTGTAATTTCGTTGCGGAACGCTTTGCCCACGGACGCGATGCCGAAGGGCAACCGCTTCCGTGTCACGTTCAGCACGCTTTTGAAGTTCACGAACATTGCTTGCGCGATCTCGCCGCGAAGGTAGACCTCACGGCTCCGGACTTCGCCCTTCGGGCTACGCCCGGCAGGCTCATCGGCTTCCAGCGAGCCCAGGTTCGTGCGGAAGAGAAGGTTGAAGATGCGCGCATCGGTGAATTTTCCTTTGGTGCCGCACTTGGGGCAAGCGAGATCCATTTTCTTGATGATTTCAGTCAGCTCCTTGGGTGATTTACCATCTACTTTCTGTTTTGGGTCCGCTTCCTCAATTAAATGGTCAGCGCGGTAGCGCGACTTACACTGTTTGCAGTCGACCATCGCATCGTTGAAGTTAGCCACATGTCCCGAGGCGACCCACACCTTCGGGTTCATCATGATGGCGGCGTCGATGCCGACCATGTCTTGGCGTTTGGTGACGAAGCGCTCCCACCACCACTGCTGAATGGCATTCTTCAATTCCACGCCGAGCGGACCGTAATCCCAGCTGTTACTGAGGCCGCCGTAAATCTCCGAACCCGGGAACACAAAGCCCCGGCGCTTACTGAGAGAAACGACCTGGTCGAGGGAAGTAGCAGGCATTGCGGCGATTTTGAAGCAATGGAAGCGCTTAAACAAGCGAGTATCCATGAAATTGACATTATTTATAATAAATTGTATTTTGCAACAAACGTTGCAATGTGCAACGCTGACCTTTCACAACGTGGCAATGGAGGCGAACCATGTCCACACGAGGTGTTTTTGCGCTCATCCCGCAACTTGAACGAATGGATGACAGACTCCTGCTCTTAAAGCGGGCTGATGGTAAGGGTTGGAACTTGCCCGGCGGCCGTGTCGAGGCTGGTGAATCCGATCTACTCGCACTAGTGCGCGAAGTCAGAGAGGAAACCGGTTTAGATGTCGAGCTGCTCGGTCAGGTCGGCCCGGAACACAAGTTCCAGGATGATGTGGCCGTGGCGTATCTGTGCCGAATCCTGGGTGGGGATTTGCAACCCACCAAAGAAGCGGTGGCGCATCGCTTTTGCACCAGCGATGAGGTCAAGCAAGGCCATGCCGACTGCGATTCCACATTGGAGATCAAGCTCGTGGGTCCGCCAGACAGACTGGGTCGCACCGGTCGGATGCTCTATGACGGTTTCTCGATTATGGGAGTGTTAGACCAAGCGGCTCCCGGTCGGGCAATCGTAGCCAGCGGCGACGAGCTTGAAGTAGTTCGTACTATTGGCTGCAATGTGCGCGTCCCGCGGCTTGATCCTTACACGCTGACAGGCAGGATGCAGTCCTCGTAACCATTACCGAAGGAAGGTAGTACATAACGCCCGCTGTCCTCTAAGGATCGCGGGCGTTTTTTTGCAAGCATTGTCACTCTGAGCCCTGTCGAAGAGCGACAATGCTTGCCCCCTATTGTCATGGTTCGTCAGTGCTCACCATGACAAATTGGTATTTCACATTTAATGAAAATATGCTATAATAATAGTATAACCATGAAGACACAAAAACCGCCGCGCCACGCTCCTACGTGGCTTCTCTTAGGTCTCTTCCTCGCATTGGCGAGCGGGTTTTTAGTGCCGGCCGGAGTGATGGCCCAGGAGGCGGAAGGTCCGGTAAGTCCTACGTCACCTTTATTCTTCTTTGCGCTGTTCATGTTAGCCGGCGCCGGCATCGCCAAGTTTGGCAATGTGCTCGTTCCGAGTCGCTGGTTTGAGCACGCGCCGACCAGAACCCCGCTCCTGCACTTCCGGTCGCTGCGCATCATGTTTGAGATGTTTGCGGCGGTCGGCATTCTCTACCTACTGGTACTCCGGATGTTGCCGGCCATCGAACCGTTTGCGAGCCGACCGGCGTTGGCGGCGCCCGTCTTCATCATCCTGGGAATTCTGGGGATTGTCGCGCGTATTCACTGGCCGCGCACGTCGCGCCAGTATGCCTTCGGCATTATCGTCGGGACGGCAGCGACTTTCTCCCTGATTAGCTTCGAACAATCTCTCTTTTCCGGTGCGCCGCAAGACCCGTACCGCATGGCGGTCGGGATGCTCATGTTAGTGTTCGGCTGGCGCTTTTTATTCGGTCCTTGGAACGCAACGATCAAAGTGATCGTGCTCGGCACGTTCGTCTTCTGGGTTGGCATGCACCTTGTGTTCAATCAGCTACCCGAGCAGCGAACTGCTTATATATTGGCGGCAGTAACGGCCGCCATTCCGGCTGCGCTTTGGTGCTGGCTGTTTTTGGGGTATCACAAACAGCGCAAAAGCCTCGCGTTTTTGATGTTTTTTGCGGGCATGCTCTCCACCGTGCCTATTCTGCTCTATGACAAAGTGCTCAAGAGTGGAGCGGAACTGCAATTCTTCCTCTTCCGGCTGGTGCCGGAAAGTTTCAGCAATGCGTCCTCAGCCTTTGTGTCGGGCAGCATGCTGGGGGTGACGGGCTATCAGTCCACGATTATCTCGGCATTAATCTCTTTCATGCTGGTCGGTCTGATCGAAGAGCTCAGTAAGTTCTGGGTGCTGCGCCGCAGCGGCGAACAAGAATTCACAAGTATCGATGATGTGCTGCAACTTGGCATCATCGTGGCCATCGGTTTTGCCTTCGCAGAGAATGTACTGAACCCGAGTTACTTCCAAGCCTTCGTATATCAGCATCTGCTGCAAGGTCAGCCGGACTGGGGCGCGTTCATTGGCAATGTACTTGGTCGTTCGATCCTCACGAACATGGTTCACATCGTGGCTACCGGCATTCTTGGTTACTATTACGGACTCTCACTTTTCTCGAGTAACTTCCTGCGCGATGCCCATGGCAGCGGCCGGACGGTGCTTATTCCAGCACTGTTTCAGCGTGTATTGCGCTTGCCGGAACAATTGGTATTTGCTCGCGAAATGCTCCTGACCGGATTTCTGTTTGCGGTACTTCTGCACGGTATCTTCAATTTCCTGGTAACACTAAGTGAATTACTCCCGGGGAATCCCCAAACGATTGGCGATATTTTTGGCTTGGCTGAGGGCTCGCCATTGCATTGGGTGGCAATCCTGACCTTGCCGTCGCTCTTCTATGTGGCTGGTGGCTTCTGGTTACTCTCCACCCTCTTCTACCGTAAAGAGTGCATGAAGGAGCGGGGGCACTTAGTCCGGGTGGATACCCTCGTTCCAGGAGCTCTTTAGCAATTTCCCTCACCCCCGACCCCTCTTCCGATGGGAGAGGGGTGCCCTGTCATGAGCGTAGCGAATGGCAGGGCGGGGTGAGGGAATTACCGTTTTCTTTTCTTGCAGATGATCAGCACGTGTTACCATCTGCTTGTTTTCCCGTGCGTTTTTTTGACTGTCTCCGCCGGCTGACCTGGAGCTCCGCAACGATCCTTCTCTTCGCAATCCCGGTCGTGGCGGACGCGGCGTTGTCGGAAAGCGCAAAAACAGTGAGCCGCGGCGATTTTCTCTGTGCGGCCACTAAAGAGCTGGGCCTCGAAGCGTCGAAACAAACATCGACACTTCCGTATTCCGACATTCCAAGTGACTTCGAACCGTGTGTCCGGGCGGCGCACCAGCACCGTGCACTGAGCGCACTTGGTGCTGAGTTGAAACTTTCAATAGTCATCACACGCATTGAGGCTGTGCGCCTCGTGACTGATATGACGCGCGTAACCTCCGCGCAGCGTTCGTCGTTCCGCGACGTGCGGCGCGGAACGCTGGAAGAGAAGGCGGCGAGCGTTGCAGTTCAACAGGGCTGGCTTGAGCCGCTGCGCACGAATTATTTCGGCGCTACGCGTGCAATCACAGGTGCAGATGCGGTGAATCTGCTCAGTAACGCCGCCGGTGGCACACTTTCACCAACCAATGGTTCCCCGAAGATTCAAACGATTCGCATTCCGCTGCAAGGCCGCTCAAAGACTCGCGCTTTACCGAAGTCCGACATTTTGGAAACCGTTTGGGAAATATTAAATGACGATTACCTCCATGCCACCAACATCGATGAAGAGGAGGCTGCGTATCGAGCAATCGAAGCCATTGTTGATTCCGTTAACGATCCCTATTCCAAATTCCTGCGTCCGCAGAAGAGTCAGGACTTCCAAACGCAAATCAGCGGTGAAGTTTCGGGCATCGGCGCGCAGGTGGAAGAAAAAGACGGCGTGCTGACTGTGGTGACACCGCTCCGCGGTTCGCCTGCCGAAGCTGCCGGTCTCAAGCCCGGGGATCAGATTTTGGCCGTGGATGGCCAAAGCATCGCCGGGTTGGATTTCTCGGATGCGGTGGGCAAGATTCGCGGCAAAGAGGGGACCAAAGTTACAATTCGCATTCGACGCTTTGGTAATGAATTCGATATCACCATTGTGCGTGCTCTGGTGCGTGTTCCGGAAATTGAGATCACCTGGCAGGGCAAAGTCGCCATCGTAAAATTGATGCAATTTGGTCGCCGAACGGAAACTGATCTTCGCAACGAATTAGCGACGGTCCAAAGTAAGAACCCCGGCGGGGTTGTCCTTGATTTACGCAATAACCCGGGTGGCCTTCTCACGGCCGCAGAGGTCGTGCTCAGTAACTTCCTCACAGAAGGAACATCCATTGCTGTTATCAAAGAACGGAATAATCAGCGCTACGAAAAAACACTGCATGGTCCAACCATTCAACTCACCGTTCCGATGGTGGTTTTAGTGAATAACGGTTCGGCGAGCGCGGCGGAGATCGTCGCAGGTGCGTTGCAAGACCACAAGCGCGCCACCATCGTTGGTGAAAAGACATTCGGAAAAGGAACAGTCCAAGAAGTGCTTCTGTTCAATGACGGCAGCAGTTTGAAACTGACGGTTGCTGAATGGCTTACGCCACATGGCCGGCATATTAATGAAGTTGGCGTAGTGCCGGACGTGGTCGTTGGCACGGCGGATGGGCGGGATGAGCCGCTGCTCAAGGCGTTGGAAGTTTTACGATAAGGCCAGGAATAAATTCCGCCCGTATTCCGTGTTAGCTATACGGGGTATAATCTCACTAATGAGTGAAATCTCAAAGATGAATGCTCCAACGTCGGCAATTGTGGTCTTTGGAACAGACCTCTCCAATGAAGAACTTCTAAGTCCTACCAAATCACAGGAAGTGCTCGAAGATGGTATAAATAAAATATTGAAGAATGTGAATGGCTTAAGCATTCGTGACCGTGATGAGCGTTCATGTTCCGTGATAGTGGATGGATCTTCGGAAGCAATAGCGGCCGTTCAAGCATTTATTCAGAAATCAGAGGTCGGCATCATAGATACGGATCTCGATGAGCCAGCAGTCCAGGCATCTTAGAAAACTTCAACGCCAAGTTCCACATCACTCTCCGGCCGCAAAAAAATCGTCTCTCCTTTCGTATTTGGCACTCCCAAAATCAGAACTTCCGAAATTTCCGGTCCCATTTGCTTGGATGCAAAATTCACGATGCCAATGACTTCTTTCCCGAGGAGGAATTCTTTCGAATAATTGCGGTAGGCGCCGCATGATTTCTTTAATCCAATTTCGGGCCCGAAATCGACAGTCAAACGGTACGTCGGTTTCTTCGTGTTGGCGTCCTCAACGTTGGTAATACGGCCGACGCGAATATCAAGCGCGGCGAACGAGCCGAACTCAGCTTGTGGCTTTACCATCCTTTACATATTGGAATAGAACTGCCGCTGCCGATTTTCGGTGCGGTGTTCTTCCCTCTTCAACGCACGCGTGCGCTGCATTCGGCGCGTATTTGTCCGTCGGAAGTGCGAGCGCTCGCGGAGCATCTTTAAAATGCCAGTCTGTTGGACCTGCTTTTTCCAGCGCTGCATGAGGCTGTCGTTACTTTCGCTGCCTTTGCGGTGGGCGTGAATTGCCATAACCTGGGTAGAGTAAAGATGAGGCTTTCTAAGTGCAAGAAGGAAGCGGCTTTTTCCCTCACCCCGTCCTGTACTCGCTACGCTCGATACAGGGCACCCCTCTCCCAGCGGGAGAGGGGTCGGGGGTGAGGGTTTTGTGCCTTGCGGCAGCCTCTTCTGATCTCTAAACTTTACAAGGATATGGCCAAAAACTCTTACAGCGCCGAGCAGATTCAGGTTTTAGAAGGCCTGGAACCCGTTCGCAAGCGGCCGGGCATGTACATCGGTTCCACCGACACGCGCGGACTGCATCATTGCATTAAGGAGATCGTTGATAATGCAATTGATGAAGCAATGGCCGGTCACTGCGACCTCATCACCGTGATCCTTCATGCCGACGGGTCCGTCAGCGTCGAAGACAACGGCCGTGGTATTCCGGTCGACATCCACCCCAAAAAGAAAGTTTCTGCCCTCGAAATCGTCCTGACAACACTCCACGCGGGCGGCAAGTTTGGCGGCGATGATAGCGGGTACAAGGTCTCGGGTGGTCTCCATGGGGTTGGTTCATCAGTGGTCAATGCTTTGAGCGAATGGATGAAAGCCGAGGTCTACCGCGACGGTTCTATTCACATGCAAGAGTACAAGATTGGGAAGCCACGGGCGTCGGTCAAAAAAGTTGGCAAGACCGACAAGCGGGGCACCAAAATCACCTTCAAGCCCGACAAGTCTATCTTTGACGACACGATCTTTTTCATGGATCCGATCCTCCAATACCTGCGTCAGCAGGCGTATTTGACACGCAGCGTTTCAATCGCCTTTAGGGATGAGCGCAAAGAACGCCCAGAAGCAGATCAGCAATACCCGCGGCTTTACCGCTTCTATTTCGATGATGGTATTTCTGCGTATGTCCGGCACCTCAACGAAAGTAAAGAGCCGATCGGTGAGCCGATCTGGTTTGAGAAAGACACGCCCGACGGCGCAGTCGAAGTGGCGCTTCAATACACGCAATCATTTCAGGAAAACGTCATCAGCTTTGCCAACAACATTCACACGGTGGAGGGCGGACACCACCTTTCCGGCTTCAAAGCCGCTCTCACGCGGACGATCAACGCGTATGCGCGTGCACAGAATTTTTTGAAGGAGAAAGAGGAAAATCTCTCGGCGGATGACGTTCGAGAAGGTCTGACCGCGGTTGTTTCGGTGCGGCTCCGCGAACCCCAGTTTGAGGGCCAAACGAAGGGCAAATTGGGAAATGCTGAAATGAAGTCTGCCGTCGAGACAGTCGTGAATGAAATGCTCGCCCAGTACATGGAGGAGCATCCTGGGGAAGCCAAAGACATCGTTGGTAAATGTCTTCTGGCTGCGCGCGCTCGTCTTGCGGCGCGCGCCGCGCGCGACAGCGTCATCCGTAAAGGCGCCTTGGAAGGAATGACGCTGCCGGGTAAACTTCGTGATTGCTCCAGCCGGAATCCCGCCGAGTGCGAATTGTTCTTGGTCGAGGGGGATTCAGCCGGCGGTTCGGCCACGCAAGGCCGCGACCGTCGCTTCCAGGCGATTTTGCCGCTACGCGGCAAGATCCTGAACGTGGAACAAGCGCGGCTTGATAAGATGCTGGCGAACAACGAAATCAAATCGCTGATCATTGCCATGGGTATCGGCATTGGCGAAGTCAAAGATCTCACCAAACTGCGCTATGACCGCATTGTCATCATGACCGATGCCGACGTGGACGGCGCACACATTCGTACGCTCTTACTGACCTTCTTCTTCCGCTATTTCCCGGAGCTGATCGAAGGCGGGCATTTGTACATTGCGCAACCGCCGCTCTTTAAACTCCAGAAGGGCAAGGATGTTCGGTATGCCTACTCTGATAAAGAGAAAGACAAGATTATGGGTGAGTGGGGTGTATCCGA
>DATDTQ010000050.1:0-7933 GCA_035290765.1 Candidatus Peribacteraceae bacterium | reverse complement strand
GCGGCGGGTGCAGGCGAAGTGGCAATGAAGCATGAACCTGCAACTTGTAACTCGGAACACACGAGTTCCAGGTTATAAGTTACAATTTCAACATCGCTCCCAAAACTCGTTCAACACGCGTTTGCCATTTCAGTTGCTCGTATGCGCGCTCGCCTGGTTCGTAACTGGGGTCGATTTGGGCGCGCTCTTCCTCGGAGAGCGGCGCCAAAAATTCATTCACGATTCCCTTCATTTCCTCTTCGGCAATTTCCTGGCCTTTTTCTTCAACCAGTTGTTGTAACCCAAGCCGGAGCGTTAAACGCTTGAGCGCTTTGTCACGGAGTTCTTTTTCAATTTCTTCCGGCGTCTTTCCCGTTCGCTTGAGCCATTCGGGGACGGTCAATTGTCGCTGCCGTAGCTGCTCCTCGAGTTCTTCATAGAGTGAGCGAACTTCCGAACTTTCAAGTTCTGGTCCTACTTCAACCAGCGTTGCGTCGCGGATCGCGTCGAGCAACTTTTCCTCGCGCCGCTTCCGGTCAATGTCCTCTTCTTGCTTGCGCATGCTTTCCAGCACTTGCGCGCGGAACGCAGCGGCGCTCTCGGCGCCGAGCGTGGATTTGGCAAAGTCGTCGGTTAGCTGCGGAGTGTCTACTGATTCCACTTGCTTGATTTGAGCATGGAACGTGATGGCCTTGCCTTGCAGCTCCGCCACGCGGTAATCGGCGGGAAAGTTGAGCGTAAACGACTTTGACTCGCCTGCCTTCAGACCGACTAGTTGGTCCTCAAAACCGGGAATTAAGGTTTTACTGCCGAGAATCACGTGATGGCCATCAATGCGTGTTCCCTCAACAGCGTTTCCTTCGGCATCTGTCCCATGAAAATCCACGGTGACCCGGTCGCCAGTTTGCGCAGGCCTATCAACAATCACAGTTTTTTGGTGCTGTTTCAAAACATAGTCGATCATGCGTTGCACATCTTTGTCATCGGCCTTAGGTTCAGTTTTGGCAATCTTGATCTTACCCACTCCTTTGAGTGTGACAGCGGGCTTTTCGACGAAGATGATGCGTATAACCAGAGGCTCGCGACTGATCGCTTCGACATGCGGTGGGATAATCGGGCGGAGGTTATGTTCCTTCACTAATTGCTCAAATGCTTCCGGCAATAAGTGGCGAATGGTTTCTTCCAGTAACTGCTCGGCCGAGACTTTTTCTTTGATGATATCGACCGGCACTTTGCCCGGTCTGAATCCGGGCAGTTTCAGTTGCCGCGAAAACTCCTGCAGGGCACGTTCCTCAGCCGGCGCTACTTCCGCTGCTGAAAATGTGAGCGTGACTTCCGCACGGTGCGGGGGCTTTAAGCGCTTGATGGAAGTCGATTCAGTCATACGCTGAGCGTAACGGAAGAACTTGTAACCTGGAACCTGGAACTGGCAACGTTCCAAGTTGCAAGTTCCAGGTTATCGATCCGCTTTTCTCCAGTAGACGAGCAGCGGCGTTGCGATGAAAATAGAAGAATACGTGCCAAAGAAGATACCGATGATCAACGTCAGCACGAACCAGCGAATATTCGGCGCGCCCAAGAAGAGGAGCGAGAACAACATGATGAGCGTACCCACCGCCGTTTTCAGGGAACGTGATAACGTCTGTTGCAAGCTTTTTTCAGCTACGACGGGGAAGGGCTCGCGTCGATCCTGGTGTAGTAAGTTATCGCGAATACGGTCAAAGATAACGATCGTATCGTTCACGGAGTAGCCCAAGATCGTCAGGAGCGCGGTCACGAATAAGGTATCAACTTCGAATGTTGTGAATTGACTCAGAATAACGAAGATACCGACTGTGATCAGAATGTCGTGCAGAAGTGTGGCCACCGCGATCACACCGAAGCGCCATGGACTTAGATGCCTCGGAATCTGGCGGAAGGCAAAGGCGATGTAACCAACAATCGCCAGCGAAGCCAAGCCGAGCGCCCACAGGGAGCGCCGCTTCAAACTGGCGCCAACGGTCGGTCCGATGGTCGTGAACTGAAGCTCGGTCACTGGTCCACCCGTCTGTTCGATGTGATCGAGAAGGGCTGTGTGCTCTTCATTACTCAAATTACGTAATCGCAGCAGCACCGTCCGGGCGCGCGTTTCGGCAAGCGAGACGTTGCCGAGCCGCTCGCCAGCATACGAATCCAAGGCTGCCTCCAGATCGGTCTTCGCCTTGCCTTCGGGCAGGCGCAGTTCCATCATCGTTCCGCCCGTGAAATCGAGGCTCAGTTTGAGCCCGGGGTACACGAGCAGAACCAAACTGATCACCACTAAGACCGCGGAAAGAGGCACAAAGAAGCGAGCGAGTTTCAAAAAGGACATCGGGCGGAGTGTAACCACCGGTAACGTTTTTCACAACGCAATAACGAGGCAATTTAACGAGACAAGGCACGAAAAGCACTAAATTCTAAATTCTAAACCGCAATAGAGTTTAGGATTTAGTGCTTAGAATTTATGTTATCATTCAGGTTCTACCCGAAACGAGCGGTAGGCTCCTCGTTCCGTCAGTAACCAGCGCAGTGGCCTTTGCGCAAAGAAGAGCCCACCGCTTCCGTTCAGCGGCCAGAGCGGCAGGTCGCTCCCAATCCGACCCCCAAACGCAGCCCCGGCAGTGTGGATCGTATCGAGATCTGTCCCTAGCCGCGTCAGGAGTAGGGGATCATTACTCACAATAAAGCGGCCTGCACGCTGGGCAGTCACGAGACGCATCACATTATTGGTACCCATAGTTTGTAGGACCTCCCATTCACCAATGTGGATTGGCTCAAACTCTTCAGTTTCGGCCAACCGGAGATTTTCATATGTAAATTGCTCGTCAAACAGACGTCGTTCGACTTGCAACGGGGGAGCGCCGGCTCTGGCAAACGTATGGAAGCGATCCAAGCGATCGCTTATCTCCTGATTGTCACTCAGTGTTCCTTGCACAGCAAAGAGCAGGGCGCCGCTGGCGTCTTGCCGTAGTTCCAAGACGCCGTCACGGCGCAGCAGTGGCAGGAGATCAAACTGAAAACTGAGCGCGGGGCCAATCATTTCCGCTGTCGTCTGTTCTGTGCGAGCTTGGAACAATTGGTTGCGTGGCGAGGGGAGTTTAGTCAGGAGAGAGGCCCACGCCTTGTCGAATTGACGACCATAAAAGAGAAAACCTTCCGGCAAATATCGCGTGACCGTGGGCGGTCCGCCAAATGGCAAAGCAATCTTTGAAGGCACATCAAGATGCCAGCTCCTTTCTCCGCCGAGTGTTGCATACGGTGCATCTTGTAGCAGCACTGTGCGCACAAACATTTCCGTTTCATCCGTCGTTTCCGGCAGTTCGCCTACGCGGAAAAATGTGCAGGGTTCGTCGGCATCACATGAGCGAAATGGCGAGAGTGTGCGGAGACTCTTGGATACACGTTCATTTGATGGAATGACGACTCCGAGAGCGGCTTCGTCGGAAGCACTGACTGTAAAAGGCGGAAATTGGCGAGTCGCTCGGTCACTGACTGTCGCAGTGTCCCTATAAAAATGTAGCAATCGAACATTTCCATTTGGTAAGCGGACTAAAGCAATCGTGTTTGCCTTCGAATCAGCCTCGCGCAGCGAAGGGAACCAGGCAGTCAATCGTTCGAGATGAGCGACTGTGGGATTTTGTGTCAAAACGAGGGTGGCATCGGCCGGCAGAAAATCAGCAGCGGTTCGTGTTTCCACACTGACCTGTATTGCCAGTGAAATAAGCGCGACGACAACGGTCGCTGCGCTGAGCGTGGCCGCCGCGATGATGCCGTTTTTGCGCCACAAGGAAACCTGAGCCATCGGGTAACAGTGTACCGATAACTGCACGCTTGTCATGGTACCTTTAACCATTGCTGCATTGTTTCATTGCTCCATTGCTCGCAAGCGATCCCAAGAATACGAGACGCTTTGCGGACAATGTAACAATGGAGCAATGGGACAATATGGCGACGAAAATAAGGATTGATGAAGGGCTAATTTTCCGCTATACTTAGAGGATTTCTGTTCATTCAAACCTCTGCCTTGGTAGAGAGAGATCGGAGCCCTTCGACAGGCTCAGGGTCCCGACCCCTCTCTGCTCTGAGATGTCGTTTTGCGGATGAGAGGTCGCTCCGCGATAATGCACACCCTTCTCTCCAGTGAGCACTGCAAGGTTTATCCCCAGTCTAAATGCTCCGTCACGGAGACTTCGGCGGTTCCGAGGAAAAACAAGAAACCCAATCAAGGCAGAGAACGAAGGCGCCTCCCTTCAGTCAGCTTCTAATAAACGGCTCAAGGAACTATTACTGCTCCTGATAGCCGAGAAGCAGACGATACAAATACAAAAAGGACCAGAGGTTATTTCTGGCCCTTTTTGTTAGTCATCTAATAGACGAAATCGGTAGAGGCCGTTCCCGGTCATCAAATAGAAGCTACTGCCGAGAGCCGCGGCAGGGCCCACTGGAGTTTGCTCTGCGAAAACAGCGTCATTACTTTTTTCTGCTTGAATTATGCCGTATACGCCGCCGAAACCCATTCCAAGCGTAATCTCACCTAATTGAGGATGCTGCATGCTGCCAACAAATGATTCTATGCCAAAACTGAGTTGGTACGCCTGGCCGTCCTTAATTTTGTGAAAATAATCGTTTGAATTTGTGTATAAATATTCATCAAAAAGTACCGTTTCTCCTGATATTGGAATGCTAAAGTCAGAGTCGATCATGACTTGCTGGCCATCAGTCCAAAGTAGATCTGCACAGGGGTCCGATGGACAAGTGAAGCCAAGGTATAGTCCTTCACTCCCTGTCCAATACAAATATTGCCCATCATTGTATATACTATAAATTGCGCCGTCATAAATTCCAGTTAGATCTGATTCACCTACCGCAAGCGCTACTAACTGAGATCTAGGAAAATCCGGATTGTCCCAAGTATTGGCAAGAAAACAATATCCAGATTTACAGGGAAACATGTTCGCTATGACGCTATCACCAAGGCCGGGTGCATCTTTTCCTTGCATTAGGGATTCAATTTTATTTGGTGAAAGTCGACTTAAAACATTGGGGATTTTTCTATACTGGCCCGAGCGGTCTGTCCCCATACCGTCATTGGATAGATACAGATAATTACCCACAGCAAAATGAACGAAAAAAGGTGTTGCTTTCTCTGCTACTTGAACCACTTTTTCGCCATCTGTGCGCACCAACACAGGATTACTTGGAAAAACGAGATATGTTCCGAATAGTGGGCTCATTGGGTCAATAACTTCCTCTCGTGTCATATTTGTATAAACGCTGAAATATAAATTGTCATCGTAAACCAGAGCTGCGGGATATTTGGTAGCTTGTGCAACATAATCCCCGACACGATTGTCATGCGCTAAGTTTAAGTCGGTGACTTGACGGACAATGTTACCGTCCGTCTTATAAAGACGAAGCCGCGGATTATTGGTTGGATTTCCCGGGGCACTGCCAGGCGCTATAGCCATAAAATAAAGCTCATTTTTGAACATGCCGATGATTGTGACTGCATCATCGTTACTCCGCAGATCATTACCTTCGCCTTGTGGAACCAGCGGAATTGCCCCCAAGTCACCGTAGCTATTAAAATCAGTAATCTGCGTAATGATGTTCCCATCGGTTCGGAATAACTTTGCATAACCAGTAGGGGTATCGGCGACAAAGAATAATTGATCTCCCATGATTGTGAATTGTGGTGATGTGGTGATGCTGCCCGGCCTTACAGATAACTCGCTTGCAATATTTTCAATCATCCAGCGGTGAGCATTGAGTGCATTACTTGCGCCGAGTTCCGGAGTCGTAATTTGAAATTTCCCGCTGGTATGAATGTCCTGGGTGTTGATTGCAAATCCAGCGGGATCGCAATCAATAAAACTGAAGGGGGGTAATACTCCGCAACTTCGAATGCCATTCGTCGTAACAGAGATTAACCCTGGTTGCGGATCAACGGCCGTTTGCGGGTCACGATACGGCTTTGTTTTTCTGGGGAATGCGGCTTCTTCCACTGGTGGGAAATCCAAGTCATCTGTCTCAAGTGTCAGAGCATTCGAGTCATCGATCGGAAGGATCAGTTTCACTTGTTTGCCAGGCGGCAGGACATCAACCCAAGTTTTCGCCTTTGAAGTATCAAGCCAGATCGGGTTATCGCCAAGATTATCGACGAAGACCAACGGTATGTCGGATTCAATCTTTACCCGCGCATGCTCCGCGATGGTTGTGATGTCATTATCAAGTTCCAAATGCACCAAATAACCTGACACCGGGCTTTCTGACAATTCATCCTGTGGTAACTCATCTAAGAAGCCCTCTTCAACCAAGACATCTAAATCTACGCAACTGGTATTAGCCGTGCCGTAAGAGCAGATCTGCTTCTCCTCGACAGTGATTCCGTCGGGAAATTTGTGATGGATTGTATGGTATTGGACTAATGCGTTGCGCAGTTCACGCTTGTTTTCTATCCTAACGCGGTTATCGGCATTCAAGAGGCGCTCTCCGGGACGGAGATAAAGAAGAATCAGGCTCGAAAGAATCACGATGATGGTCATCGTGATGAGAACTTCGATGAGAGTGAAACCCTTCCAACGCATGAAGGCATGTCGCATGTCGGGACTCATGGTACCACGTTTAAAGGTAGCAATTGCCGTCTTTCGTCCTTCGACAAGCTCAGGATGACACTCAAGATGACAATTGCTGTGAAAGCTCAGCGTGACACTCAAGATGACAATTGCTTATTGTCCAGCCTTCGAGACGCTTTGCTCCTCAGGCTGACAAGGGACGCTTATTCTTAGGCTGACAAGTTACTCAATTTCCCGCTTCAACTCTTGCGCTTCTTCGTTCAGCGGATCGAGCTCCAGCGCGGTCTGCACGGCTGCCCGCGCTTCTGCTTCACGGTCGCTTTCGTACGCCGCGCGACCGAGGAGGACAAAGGCGCCCGCTTCGCGCGGGTAGCGCAGCGCGGCTTCTTGCGCTTTGAGGTAGGCGCTGGCGGCGTCATCGAGGAGCAAGCTTGTTTTCACAAACCCTTCGTAGGCACTGAGCGATGGTTCGGGAACAGCGAGGAGCGCCTCGTATTGCTCCAGTGCCAGGGTTTGATTATCGAGTTGGAGGGCCGTCCGCGCGATCTCCTGCCGAATTTCTCCTTCCGGTTCAAAGCCGTTGGCCAACGCGTACTCAAAGAAGGTGAGGGCGTTTATCGGGTCGGCCGCTGCTTGATACGCGCGGCCAAGGAAGTATTGCGTTTCGGGTTTTTGTGGATCGAGATTATAGGCGCGCTCGAGGGAGAGCAGCGCTTCGGCCGCCCGATCAGATGTCAGCTCGCAGTACCCTTTGACGATCCACGCGTCACGATAATCAGATTCTTGCACCGTCACGCTATGTAACAGTGGTAGCGCCAACTCACATTGTTGGACTTGGGCGAGGGCGCGGGCGAGAAGTATGACGAGATGTGTTTCGGGGCTTTTGGGAAATCGTGCGTACTCTGCGTACGCATCGAGCAACATGCGTGCGTGCGTACGTAAAACCGGTTCCCAGCCCTGGAGAACGTTGTTCAATTCCTGTTGCGCGATTTCATGATTCCCTTCAACGATAGCCAGGAGAGAGAGGCCATATGATTTGTGTGGCGAATCAGCTGCTGCTTCCAGTGCGGTCCGCGCCACGGCGCGGTCGCCGCTGCGCAGTTCGACTAGACTACGAAGAAGCAAAACATCTTCGGGCGCGGCCCCGGCGCTTTCCAGATCCTGAATCGTTTCGGCAACATGTTCATAATCGCGGCGTTGCAGTTGCGCCTGCGCTAACTTCCGTAGCGCCGGAATACCGCCGCCGTTTTTCACGGAAGCTTCATAGTGACTCTGCGCTTGCGCCCAGTCGCCGCGCAGAGCGGCAATGTCACCGTGACGCAGTTCCAGAAGCGCGCGGTCTCTGGGGTCAATCGCCGGCA